>CAMBRJ010000186.1 GCA_945870175.1 Gemmatimonas phototrophica | reverse complement strand
TCAGCGCCGACCCCGATGTCATTGCCGTCGTCGGGCATCCGGAAAGCGGCAACACGATCGAGACGATTCCGATCTATGCCGACGCCGAGCACTCCGGCGCCAATGGCCTCGTCGTCATCTCGCCCACGGCATCGTCGCCGCAGCTCAGTGGGGTAAACCCGTGGTTTTTCCGCGTGGCGCCGAGTGATAATGACGCCGCGCGCGTGACCGCGCAGTGGGCCTTCGACTCGCTCGGCGCCAAGCGCGCCGCGATCATCTATCGCAACGACTCCTACGGACGCGACTGGGCGGGCACCTTCGCGCAGGCCTTCACCCGCCGCGGCGCCACCGTCATCGCCCGCGAACCGTACCTGACCGGCGTGACCGAATGGGACGCCTACGCCCAGTTGCTCGCCACGATGCGCCCCGACGTCGTGCTCTTCCCGGGCGACGCCACCGACGCGCTGGCCTTCCTCCGCGCACTCAAAGCCCGCGGCGTGACCGCACCGTTCATCGGCGGCGATGGCGTCGAGCAGATCAATCAGCATGCCGACGCGATCGGTGCGCGCTATGTCGCGTTCTTCCGCGCCGATCGGGCCACGAGTCCCGAAGCGCTCTGGTTTCTGTCGCGCTATCGCGAACGATTCAGGCAGGACCCCGACATGTTCGCCGCGCTGTCCTACGACGCGGCGATCGTCATGGGACGCACGATCATCAGCGGGGCGCGCACACGCGCGGCACTGCGCCTCGCGCTCGAAAACATCGGCAATGGCGCCCCCTCCGTGGACGGCGTGGCCGGACGCATCGCGTTCGAGCGCAATCACGACATCAAGGGGCGCCGCGTTGTCATCGTGCGGGTGGACCGCGTGCACGGTAACACCGACGCGGCGGCCGACAGCACCGACATGCCGAGTGGAGGCGCACGCTGATGGCCGTCATTCGACTCGCGACCATTCGCGTTCGCCTGATCGCTGGCTTCGGGACCTCGATTGGCCTGCTGCTGCTGGCCGGGCTGCTGGGGTGGTACGGCCTCAAGCGCAGCAACACCGAGGCAGAAATCACCGTGCGCGCGCTCGCCGATCGGTCGGAGTTCACCGAACAGGCGACCACCACGGTGCTTCGTGAACTCGTGGCGGGATTGCGCTATCTCACCAGTCGCACGGCCGAAGACGAAGCGCAGTACGTGGGCCTCGTGGCCGAAGCCGGGACGCTGCGGCGCAACGCGCTCGATCAGGGGATCCTGCGCGCCGACGAACGGCAGCGGCTCGAAGTCATCGGCGCGCTACAAGCGGCCATGGAAGTACGCATCGCCGTCACGCACGCGTGGCAAGTGGTCGGCAATGAAGAGAACGCGCAGCGCGTGTTGCAGCAGACCAGCCGTGACATGCAGGCGATCGAGACGGAGCTGCAGGCCCTGCGCCGCGCCGCGCGCACCGGTGCCGAAGACTCGATGGATCGCATGCGCGATGGACTCTGGCGAGCCGAATTGCTGCTCGCCCTCGTGGTCGCCTCGGCCTTCGGAGTGGCGGCGTTCTTCGGGCTCTCCACGGCACGCGCTGTCACCGATCCGCTGGTGCGGCTTCGCAACGACATGATGGCGATCGGCGCCGGCGACCTGCGCGATCCCGACGTCGACCTCCGGCTCTCGGGCGTGGCGCGCGAGTACGCCGAACTGATCGACGCCATGCAGCAGGCGCGGGAGCGACTCCGTCGCCTGTTGTCCCGCGTGCAGGACGAAGCCGACCAGGTCACGCTCGCCGCGGGGGAGCTGAGCGCATCGGCGTCGTCGGCCGCGGCCTCGTCGCAGCATGTCACCACCGCCGTAATGGATATCTCCCACGGCGCCACGGTGCAGCTGAGGGCGCTCAACAACGCCAGCCTCACGGTGAAGCAGCTGGCCGAAGTGGGCGCCACGATCGGTGAGGCGGCTGAGGAAACCGATCGCGTGGGCCGCGACATCCGGAGCACTACCAACAACACGCGCGATCAGGTGCAATTGGCGATCGATACGCTGCTCGGCGCTCGCGAAGTCGTGATGGCCTCGCGCACCGAGATGGTCTCGCTCAAGGACGCGACCAGCGTGATCGACGATTTCGTGAGCGTCATCTCCGAAATCGCGACGCAGACCAACCTGCTCGCCCTCAACGCGGCCATCGAAGCCGCGCGTGCGGGCAGCGCCGGGCGTGGCTTTGCCGTGGTCGCGCAGGAAGTGCGCGCCTTAGCCGAGCAGAGTGCCAACGCCGCCAACGAGGTCACCGAGAATGTGAAGCGCATCCGCGTGCGCATCACCAGCGCCTCGAGTGCGGTGGACTCGGGGGCCACGCGCCTCAAGGACGTGGAAACCGTGGCGGAGGGCGTCGGCGAGGCGCTCGCGCGCATCGAGCACGCGGTCGCGCAGGTGGAAGGGGCGGCATCACGCGTCTCCACCGCCGTGCACGCGAACCGTCAGTCGCTGGGCGCCGTGCAGAAATCGCTCACCCGCGCCCGTGACACGGCGGAAGGGCATGCGGCGGCGGCGGAGCAGGTGGCGGCCAGCACGGAGCAGACCTCCGCCTCCGCGCAGGAAGTGTCCGCCACGGCAGAGATGCTGCAGACGGCGTCACTTCGCGTACGCGGGTTGATCGGCGAATTCAGGACGTGAGTTCGACCACCATCACGCCGCGCTCGGCGAGCATGGCGAAATAGCGCGAGGTCGGGATGCACTCGTCGGGCGTGTGCACGCCAGCGGCGATCGCACCGGTGACCTGCAGCTGGCCGGTGATCGAGAGCGTGTAGCCGGTGGTGCGCATCATCGCGGAGATGCCGTGCGCCGCATCGTACCGGTCGAGCACTTCCCAGGCCCGCGTGCCCGTTACGCCGTCTTTGGTGCCTCGCACCACCACGCGCAACGCCACGAGATCGGGCTTGCCCTTTCGCAGCTGCTCACCGGCCACCCGCACAAACACGTCGCGCGGCACGACCGACTGGCCTTTCACGTCCACGGCGTCGCTGCCGAGGAGACCGAGATCGCGAATCGCTTCCATGACCCGTGCGTGTCCCGGATAGCGCAGCGTCTTGTACTCCATGGTCGGTATGACGCCGGCGTAGCGATACACCATGGTGGAGAGGCCGCCGGCGGTATGGAACGCCTCGAGTGCACCCACCGGCTCGGCGAAGTGCACGGCCTCGAGCTCGGAGAGTGCAGTCACATGGGCCGGCTGTCCGTTGCGGACGACCAGCGACGCCGTGGTGTAGTAGTCCACCATGCCTTCGATGGAGTACGCGATTTGGTACCCGAGCGGTGGCTCCGGGGTCTGGGGCAGCCCGCCGACGAAGAGCTTGACGCTTTCGACCGTGTCGAACTGATCGATGCCGTGCTGCGCGATGACATTGACCATACCGGGGGCGAGACCGGTGTCGGGGATCACACTGATCCCCTTGGCTTTCGCCGCCGCGTCGAGCTGCTTCTGTTCCTGAACGATCTGCGTGTTGCCACCCAGATCGGCGAAGTGGACACCCACGTCAACAGCGATGGCCGCCAGCGCGGCGTTGAAGTAGTACGGAATGGCGCTCATCACCGCGTCGCAGCGGGAGAACACGGCACGCACGGCATCGGCATCACGGACGTCGAGCGCAATCGCCTCGAGCCGGGGGCCGACGAACGGCGTGAGGAACGCGGGAAGGGCGCCCATACGGACGTCGGCCAGCACGACCTGCGAGACCGACGGATTGTTCAGCAAATCATACGTGCACGCGGTGCCTTGCAGCCCCGCGCCGAGGACAAGCATTCGCATATGGGTGGCTCCAGCAATTTCTAGAGAGGGGGAGTCTTATGGATGAAAAGCTAATGCCTCCGGCGGGCGAACGCGGCAACGGGCGCGCAGCGAGGGAGTGGCGTTCGCGTCTGCTGGAGCACAGTTCACAACTCGCTGAGGTGCTTTCGTCGGCCCATCGGATCGCGGTGATCGGCATCAAACCGGAGGCCGTTGGCGGGCCGGCGTACTATGTGCCGGCGTATCTGCAGGCGGCCGGCTACGAGATCATCCCGGTACCCGTGTACTACCCAGACGTCACGGAGATTCTGGGCGCCCCGGTGCAGCGGTCACTCCGCACGGTGACGCCACCGGCCGACCTGGTGCTGCTCTTCCGCCGATCCAGCGACGTCGCGCCGCACGTCGAGGACATTCTGGCGGCCGCACCGCGGGTGGTGTGGATGCAGCAGGGCATTCACGACGCCGCGGTGGCGGAGACGCTCGCCAGGGCGGGGATCGACGTGGTGCAGGACAAGTGCGCGATGATCGAGCACCGCAACGCCCCTCTGTTTCGCCTGAAAAATTGCGGAACGGATTAAGCGCCGATTTCGAATGAAATTGTGGAACGGTGAGCGCGGCACTGTCGTGTTGGTGGCCATCTCACCGCTGCCGCCAAGAGTTTGTTGTTTTGCTCGTTGCACTGTTTATGCTGATGCTCACAGCTGCATGAGCATCGCCGACAGCCTAACGGGAGTACCTGACGCGCACTCAGATCCATGGCGGGGATGAAACCCGCGCTCATGTCTGCTAGTCGGGTATGAACGACGGCATGTGCCCTGTTCAGGGATACGCCGTGCCGCCGCACGGCGGCCGGTCGCCCCGAACCAGTCGACTCCAGTCCGTCCCCTTAGCGGGAGCGCTTTCCCTTGGAGAGGGAATCTTGCTTGACCAATCCGGCACCGTCCGGTGGCGCCGCCGGCGCCGTAGTCGCCCCGGCCGCCCCTGCCGCGGCCGCTCCTTTCCCAGCCGCTCCTACACCAGCCGCCGGCGCCGCCACAGCCGCCGCCGCGGCCGCCACTGGTGCCGGCGAGAACGTCTGCTGGAATTGCAGCGCGAAGCCCACGATGCCGAGAAAGTCGGCGATGTTCGACCTCAGATCGTCCAGTCGCCCGTAGCGGCCCACCCGCCACAGAGCATGAGTGACGAGCGCGAACGAGGTGCCCAAGAGCACCAGTCCGGTGAGCGTGGTCGCGTTTGGCCACCGAAGCAGAATTCGAATTGCACCAGCTACAAGCCCAACCCATAGCAGTCCGCACCCCACCCGCCTGCCGATCAGAACTGTGCGCGCCCGGGACTGGGCCCGTTCGGCTTGGAGAGCGGCCCGCACCGTGTCGGGGATGCTGGCCAAGACCTTCTCCTCCGTCTCGGCGCGGGCCAGCTTGAGCAGGGTAGGCACCTCGTCCACCTGCCCGCGCAGCACACGCGCTTCCTCCCGTGCTTCATCGCGCTCACGCAGGGCGGTCAAGCCGCTGTCCGCGGCCGACTGGTGGCGAGCGAGGTAGTCCCCGGTCACATGCTCCAATTGTTGCACGCGGTCCTGTAGCTCCTGATTCGACTGCGCGAGGCGCGACGCTTCCAGCTCCTTCTCTCTGGCATATCGAGCGGCTTCGACCTCGACCAAAGCCTTTACGGCGCCGTCATCCTGGGCCAGCCGGATGCGGTTCAAGAGCGTGTGGTTCGAGACCATGCCGGCGATCACCTTTGGCGGTAATGCTTGCATCGCGTCGAGACGCTCCAACGCCTCGACCATGTGCTTGAGCGGCACTAGGGCCGGATCTTCAAACGTTACCGGGTAACGCAGCATCGCGAGGAACGACTGGTCGTAGTCACTGGTGCGCGGGAAGAACGGCCGAGCAACCTGAAGCCAGTCGTCGCCCAGCAAACACGCCGGGAGGTGATCACCTTTGGCCTTGAAAACCGCGAATGCCGTGAGCCCTCGGTCATAGGTGAGCAACCACGTGTGGACACTGCCGACCGACTTCTCTCGGCGGCCGCGCTTCGCGCGAACGAGACGCAGCATGAAGGTGTCGTGTGTGACGCTATCGGGATGACGCTGCTGCTGCGTCCACGAGTTGAAGGCACTCTGGAGATCGAGGAAGTCATCGGACTTCTCTTCCTCTTCGCTGAGCACCGCATCGTGATCGATTCGGATACCGTACTCGGCCAGCATGTGCTCGACGTTCTCGTACTTCCGCTCGAACTGGTCGTGGCTGGTGATCTTGCCGTCGATGACTTCCCGGTAGAACGCCTGCATGAAGCTGTATTCGTCGCCCGGATGTTCGGCGATCAAGCGCTGGAAGGCCATCTGTTGGATGGGGTGCCGACGTAGCTCTCGAACTTCGGAACGTAGCTTTCGAAGAAACTCGTCCTCCGTCTCGCCCGCGATCAGCAGGGTGCAGTTGAGCGCCCTGGCCATGCTGACGACCGCCTGCGGCCCGTAGGCCTTCGTGGGCCCGCCGAAGCCGAGCAGCCGGTAGACAAAGTTGGTGTCCAGATAGAACGTTTTGTCGGAGACGTTGCTCCGAATTAACTCCGAAGCC
>CAMBRJ010000185.1 GCA_945870175.1 Gemmatimonas phototrophica | reverse complement strand
AGATCACCTTGGCGCGGATGCGAGCAGCATTCTTCGTGGTGATGACATTCTCGAGCGCCGCCGGTACCAGCACGTCCACGTCGAGCGTAAGCAACGTATCCGCGTCGATCACCTCCGCCCCCGTGAACCCTTCCAGCGAGCGGTGCTTTTCCACATGCGCGATGGCGGCGTCCACGTCGATGCCCTTCGCGTTGTAAAACGAGCCCGCGCGATCGCCGATGCCCACGATCTTGCAGCCCTCGGCGGCCATGAGCTTCGCGGCCGTCGAGCCGACGTTACCAAAGCCCTGCACCGCGACGGTCGCGCCCTTCATCGCCAGACCGAGGTGATTGAGCGCCTCGCGCGTCACGAGCATGCAACCACGGCCCGTCGCTTCCTTGCGTCCCTGCGAGCCGCCCATCTCGATCGGCTTGCCGGTCACCACGGCGTTCTCCGTACGACCGACATGCATCGAGTACGTATCCATCACCCACGCCATCACACGCTCGTTCGTATTCACATCGGGCGCCGGGACGTCGGTGTCTGGTCCCAGCAGCGAGATGATGCCCTTCGTGTACCGGCGCGTGACACGCTCAAGTTCACCGACGCTCATCGTGAGCGGATCGCAGATCACGCCGCCCTTCGCGCCGCCGAACGGCAGATTCACGACCGCGCACTTCCAGGTCATCCACGCGGCGAGGGCCTTCACTTCCTCGAGGGTGACCTTCAGGTCGAAGCGGATGCCACCCTTCGCCGGCCCCCGTGACGTGTTGTACAGCACTCGGTAGCCGGTGAACACTTCGACATCCCCGTTATCGAGCTGCACGGGGACGGAAACGATCAACTGCTTTTCAGGATTACGAAGAATCTTGTAGATGCCGGGCTCGAGGTCGAGCAGCTCGGCGGCGCGGTCGAAGCGAGACATCATCGCTTCGAACGGATTCTCTTCGTTGAGGAACCTGTCCTTGTCCGGGCGGACAATACTGTCCGTGGGCAGGCGGAGGAGGTCGATAGCCATTTCGCCAGATTATTTAGGCCGGACTCAGCCGGCGGTGGGAATGGTGGCCCTGCGCGCCCCCAATACTCGAGCCACAACCTGCTCCAGTATCTCGGCGCCTTGCTCGACCACCACGGTCTGCGAAACATACCAAAGCGCGGCCCCGGCGCGAGGCCAAAGCGAGACCAGTTTGACGGCATCTTTGAGCGTGCAAACCACGGCAACTGACGGACCGGCCCGGGCCACGATCTCGGAGACGTCGGCGGCCTTGAAGGCGTAATGGTCCGCATACACCGCGTGATACTGGACAATGGCCCCCGCCGCCGCCATTTGCCGACCAAACGCATCGGGATCGGCAATCGCGCTGATGAGAACCGTCTCCCGTCCAGCCAGCCATGCGAGGTCATGCTGAAGGCCGAGCGGGATCGACTGGGCGCTAACGCCGATCGTCGCGGCGAGTCGTACACCGCTGGGCGCCAATCGGAGCTGAGCGATCGGTACGGATGGCGCTGCACGTCGTATCGCCGCCCAAACCGCCTGCACCGTATCGGCGCTCGCCGCTTTGACCGTGATCACCGCCACCGACGCCCGGTTCAGGCTCTCGAGGGGTTCCCGATAGGGCCCGGAGGGCAGCAGTCGAACACGCTCCTGCCACGCGTCAGCGCTCACCAGGACGACATCCTGCGTCCGCGCCACCTGACGGTGCTGAAACGCATCATCGAGTACCGCGCAGTCGCATTGCTGATTTCGCGCTGTCACCAGCCCAACGGCACGTTCCGCTGCCACCACCACCGGGACGCCGGGCGTCAGCAGCCCATGCACGCGCCACTCGTCGTCGCCGTAGCCGCGCAAGACCAGCGCCGGCGACGCACCACCGGCGCGGAGACGATCCACGAACCATGACGCCACGGGCGTCTTACCGGTGCCGCCCACAGTCAAGTTCCCAACCGAGAGCGCGGGGAGCGCCGGCACGGCGAGCGTCCCGCGGCGCACGCGCGCGTCGAAGGCGGCGTTACGACGCGCCACCATCACGCCGAATAGCCAGCTGAGTGGCGTGAGCGCCAGGCGTGCGACGCGCGCGCCGACAGACGATGACCGCCAGACGTACGAGACGAACGCCGTCACGCGCGCGCCCGCTCACCGGCGAGTACTTCCACGCGCGCGAGGGCCTCGCGCATGCGCTGCGCAAACTCCTCCGTTCGCGCCGCGGCAGTGCGGACATCGGGATCGTCCAGTGTCACCGGCTCGCCGTACTCGATGGTGACCCGAGCAAACGGCTTCGGAATCTCGAACCCATCCCAGCTACGCAACTGCCACTTGCGATCGACATGCGCGACCATCGAGACAACCGGCGCACTGGCTCGGTGGGCGAGCACGAGTGCGCCGGGCGCGAAGCTGTAGCGCGGTCCACGCGGACCGTCGGGGGTGATCGCAATGTCGGCGCCTCGTTTGAGCACCTGAACGGCCTCGAGCAGCACCCGCGTGCCTCCGCGTGACGAGGATCCGCGAACGCTGAAGAATCCGAACGTCTCAACGAGACGCGCGAGAATATCCCCATCTTTGTGCTCGCTGATCATGGCGGCCGTCGGCTGACGATGCGCCCAAAGCAGAGGCAGAAGCTGCCCATGCCAGAGAGTGAACACGACGCGCGATGCCTCGGGGGCACGGGCGAGCAGCGCCTGTCGGCCATGCACCTGCACGCGCCACGTGGTGCCGAGCGCGTGGATCAGCCAGCTGCCGAGCGTGATGACCACGCGCGTACGCCAGTCGAGCGTCGCCGGTGAGGTCATGCCGTGTTCGCCGCGACGAGGTCGCGGATCATCGTCGCCACACGCACCGATGCACCCGGCGTGCCGAGCATCCCGCGCACTTCGCTCAGTCCCGCCTCGGCCTTCGCGCGCTCAGCGCTCTGCATGTCAAGAAGCGGCATCAGCGCATCGGCCACCCGGCTCGACTGGAACGCGTCCTGTACAAACTCCCTCGAGACCTCGCGGTGCGCGACGACGTTCACCAGCCCGATGTGCGGGATCTTCACCACGCGACGCGCAATCGCGTAGGTGATTGCACTGGTGCGATAGCCGATCACGTGCGGAAGTCCCGCCACAGCGGCTTCAAGGGTTGTGGTTCCACTCTTCAAGAGCCCGGCGGTCGCGGCGCGCAGTACGTTGAACGACGCGCCGTGCACGCGCGGGAACGGACAGTCGGCTGCACTGATCCGCACCGTTGGCGCGACGCTGACGACGACATGTAAGTCGGGGATTCGAGCCTGCAACAGCGATGCCGTTTCCATGAACGGCGAAAGATGGCGCGCCAACTCGGCTCGGCGGCTCCCAGGGAACACCGCGAGGATCGGTCCGTCGGCAGGCAATCCCAGGGCCGCGCGCGCGGCGGCTGGCGTGGGCAAGGCCTGCGCACGATCAAGCAGCGGGTGTCCCACGAACGTCGCATCCACCCCGTGGCGCCGCAGCAACCCTTCTTCGAACGGCAGGATCGACGCGGCCTTCGTGACGACACGCGCGAGCTTGGGCAGTCGTCCGGCCCCCCACGCCCACACCTGCGGCGTGATGTAATACAGCACCGGCACACCAGCCTTCTTCGCGACCTCGGCCACTTTGAGATTGAAGCCGGGATAGTCGAGAAGCACCACCAAGGCCACCCGGCCGCTGTGAATGCGCTCACGCAGCCGCCCAAGGAGCGCAAAGTGCTTCGGGATGTGTCTGACGACTTCCGCGAAACCCATCACCGCGAGGTTCTCGACGTCCTCTATGATCTCCACGCCGGCGGTCCGCATGTGCCCGCCACCGACCCCGACCATCGCCAGTTCCGGCGCCAGGGTGCGAAGCGCCTCGGCCACCTTCCCCGCATGCAAATCGCCGGAGGCCTCGCCAACGACGAACAGAATCTCACGCACGCGCCGACTCGTCGGAGGCACGCATGACTTGGTGCGCGGCTTCGATGGCCGCCACGATGCGCAGCGCCGCCTCGAGCGCTTCGCGCCCCTCTTCGCCCGTCACAGCCACCGCATTGCGACCCGCGATCGCGCCAAGAAACTGCGACAGCTCAAGCACGAGCGGCTCACCATCTGGCGCCTCGAGCGGCACCCGCTCCACAAACTCCTCGAGGGCACGTGGCGCACGGGCCAGCAGCATCGGATCGAAATCACCACGCAAACGGAAGAACTCGCCTGTGCCCGCCGCCAGATCGAGCGAGATGTAGCCGCTGCGTTGAAAGATGCGCAGCTTGCGCAGTCGTTCACGCGAGACGCGACTCGCCGTGATGTTCGCCACCGCACCGTTGGCGAACGTGAGGCGCGCGTTGGCGATGTCGATCTGGGGCGTCAGTACCGGCATGCCCATCGCCTGGACGTCCGCCACTCGCAGCCCGACGAGCGTGTGCACGAGATCGAGGTCGTGGATCATGAGATCGAGCACGACGGCCACATCGGAGCCGCGCGGACTGAACGGCGCGAGGCGGTCGCTCTCGATAAACCGGGGCCCATCGACAAACGGCATCGCCGCACGGACCGCACGATTGAACCGTTCGACGTGACCAACCTGCAACAACACACCGGCCGCTCGCGCCCGCATCAGCAGATCGTCGGCTTCGTCGAGCGTCACCGTGAACGGCTTCTCGACGAACACGTGCTTACCGCGGTCGATCGCCGCCGATGCGACCGCATGGTGAGCGGTCGTCGGTACCACGATGGAGACGGCGTCGACCTCGTCGAGCATCGCCGCCAGCGACGGGTACATACGCACGCCGAGCTGCGTCGCGACGTCAGCGGCACGACCGGGATTCTCGTCGACGAAGCCCGCAAAGCGATCACCGCACAGATCGCGCAGAATGCGCACGTGGTGCACGCCCAAGCCACCGGCGCCGACGACGCCAACGCGCGGCGCATCGCGCTTCGAGAAGGCGCGCGACTCCGGGGTCATGGTCGTAGTTCTCAGAATCCGACGCCTCGCTGGCTCGCTTCGATGAAGTCGAGAAAATGCCGTACTTCGGGGAGCATGGTCAGCTCGGCACGCGCCTTCTCGACGCCCTGCCCGAGATTGAGATCGGACCGGAAGCAAAAGCGGTACGCGCGCTTGAGCTCACGAACCACGTCTTCTTCGAACCCCGTGCGTCGCAATCCAACCGAGTTCAGACCGAAGAGTTTGATCGGATTGCCCACGGCGCGAACGAAGGGCGGCACATCCTGCGCTACGCGAGAACATCCGCCGATGAACGAATGCCGGCCAATGCGCGCGAATTGATGCACGGCGCACAAGCCGGAAATCGTCGCTTTATCCTCAACCGTCACCTGTCCGGCCAGCTGCGTGCCGTTCGAGATGATCACGTTGTCGCCGATGTGGCAGTCGTGCGCGAGATGCACGTAGCTCATGAGGAAACAGTGGCGACCGACGCTGGTCGTGATCGAGTGCGCGGTACCGCGATTGATCGTCGCGTACTCGCGAACCGACGTGTCGTCACCGATGTCAACCCAGGTCTCTTCACCGCGATACTTGAGATCCTGCGGATCGCCACCGAGGATCGCCCCGATGCCGATCTGCACGCGCTCACCGAGCCGTACGTTGCGTTCCAGTGTGGCGCGAGCCGCGATCTGCGTGCCGTTGCCGATGGTGCACCGGGGACCAATGATCGCCCACGGCCCGACGTCGACCTCGTCGCCGAGCTGCGCCGATGCATCGACCAGTGCCGTCGGATGAATGCGCGCAGTCATCGATCGCGAACCATCGCGGACATGTCCGCCTCCGTGACCACCTGGCCCTCCACGGTGGCGACGCCACGCATCTTGCACATCATGCCACGGATCTGCAGCACTTCCATCTCGATCCGCAACTGATCGCCGGGCTTCACCGGGCGGCGGAATTTGACATTGTCGAGCGAAAGAAAGTACACCACCTTGCTCGACGGATCGGCGATGGTGCGCATGAGCAGCATGCCGCCCACTTGCGCCATCGATTCGATGATCAGCACGCCGGGCATAATCGGATGTCCGGGGAAATGACCCTGGAAGAACGGCTCGTTGATCGTGACGTTCTTGAGCCCCACAATCCGCTTCCCTTCTTCGATCTCCAGAATGCGATCGACGAGCAGGAACGGATAGCGGTGCGGCAGCACCTGCATGATATCTTCGATGGAATACACGGCGGGCTCCCGGACAGCGTGTTGCACGAGGGCGCGAACCAGGGCGACCGTACCCCGGTGACTCGGTTTGTGAGCGGTGATGTGCGCGCGGACGCGCGCACCAGCGAGAACGAGATCGCCGACACAATCGAGCGCCTTGTGCCGGGAAAATTCATCGGGCCAACGGAGCGTCGTCTCCACCACACCGTC
>CAMBRJ010000184.1 GCA_945870175.1 Gemmatimonas phototrophica | reverse complement strand
AGGTCGAGTTGCGTGAAGGTGCGGTAGTCCTTGGCAATCAGTCGGGCGAGCACGGCGGCGGCGCGATCAGCGCCCGGTGAACTGGGGAGGGCGGTTCTCGAGGAACGCGCGCATCCCTTCCTTCATGTCGGCGGTGCTGGAGAGCAATCCGAAAAAGTCGGATTCGATCGCGCACCCTTCTTCCAGCGAAACGTCCTGGCCGCGGTTCACGGCTTCAATGCAACCCGCCATCGCGAGTGGGGCGTTGGCTAGCATGGTCCCCAGCACGGCGCGCACGGTAGTGATCAGCTCGTCGGCCGTCGTGACCTGATCCACCAGCCCCAAGCGGTACGCTTCGGCGGCGTCGATCATGTCCCCGGTGAGTAGCAGGCGAAGCGCCGCCCCACGTCCCACCAGACGCGGCAGGCGCTGCGTGCCGCCGTACCCCGGCACGATGCCGAGTTTCGCTTCCGGCTGTCCCAGCTTGGCCTTCTCACTCGCGATCCGCAGGTGACAGGCCATCGCCAGTTCGCAGCCGCCGCCGAGGGCGAATCCATTGATGGCGGCGATGGTGGGCTTGGGGCTCGTTTCGAAGCGCCGGAAGATGACCTGGCCCGCCCGCGCGCGCCGCTGCGCTTCCAGCGGCGACTGGCTTTCCAGTTCCGAGATGTCCGCGCCCGCCACGAACGCCCGGCCCGCACCGGTGAGCAGCACCGCGCCCACGTCGTCGCGCGCGTTCGCTTCGTCGATGGCGATCCCGAGCTCGGCGATCGTGGCATCGTTCAACGCGTTCAGCTTGTCCGGACGGTTGACCGTGATCGTGGCGATGCGGTCGGTGACGTCGAAGGTCAGGAACTGATAGGACATGGCGGACGGGTGCGGAGCGGGGTGAGAAGTGGGGAACCGCAAATCTACCACGGGGCGCTGGCATCGACGCGCCGGCCTGCTACGTTTGGCCCGTGCACCCCCTCTTTGTTGTCGGATGGTCCGCCGACCGTCGCGCCCTCCGCATTCTCGATCAACGGCACCTCCCCGGCGCCGAGGTGATGAGGGACCTCGTCACGCTCGACGAGGTGGTCGACGCCATTCGCACCCTCGCCGTTCGTGGCGCGCCCGCCATCGGCGTCGCGGCGGCTATCGGCTTGGTGGTCGCCCTCGAGCAGGAGAGCGGGGGGCATGGTGGGCACGCCCGGGAGCGCTTAGCGCCGTACGCCGCACGGCTCATCGCCGCGCGGCCAACCGCGGTGAATCTGGCCTGGGCGGTGAACCGGCTCCTGGCGGTGGCCGGTGCCGCGGCCGACACGGCGCTGCTCGGCGCGCTGCGGGCCGACGCCGAGGCCATTCGCGCCGAGGATGTGGCCATGTGCGACGCGATCGGCCGGTTTGGCCTGGAGATTATTCCCGACGGAGCGCGGGTGCTCACGCACTGTAACGCCGGCGCGTTGGCGACCGCGGGCATCGGCACCGCCTTGGCGGCCGTGCATCTGGCGCACGCGCAAGGCCGTCGTGTGCAGGTGTACGCCGACGAAACGCGCCCCCTGCGTCAGGGGGCTCGCCTCACGGCGTGGGAGCTGCAACGCGCGGGCATTCCCGTGACCGTGCTGCCCGATGGCGCGGCGGCGTCGTTGCTGCGCAGCGGCGCGGTCGATCTGGTGATCGTGGGCGCCGACCGGATCGCGGCCAACGGCGATGTCGCCAACAAGGTCGGCACCTACGGCGTGGCACTCGCGGCGCGCGCGCATGGTATTCCGTTCTACGTGGCCGCACCGTGGAGCACGATCGATGCGGCCACGCCCACCGGCGCCGACATCGAGATCGAGCATCGGCACGCCGACGAACTGGGCGATCTTCCCGTGGGCGCCCGGGTATGGAATCCGGCGTTCGACGTCACGCCGCGCGACCTCATCAGCGGCTACCTCACCGATCGCGGCTTCGTGAAGCCGCCCTTTTCCGGAGTCACCGGCGTATGAGCTGCCTATGACGTGCGTACTCGCCATCGATCAGGGCACCACCGGCACGACCTGTCTCGTGATCGGTCAGAACGGGCGAATCCTCGGACGCGCCTACCGCGAGATTACGCAGCACTATCCGGCGCCGGGGTGGGTTGAGCACGACGCCCACGAAATTCTCGATCGCACGGTGGCGGCCGCCCGGGAAGCGATTGCCGACGCCGGCGTCGATCCCATCGCCATCGGGATCACCAATCAGCGCGAAACGATCGTGGTCTGGGAGCGCGCCACCGGCCGCGCGGTCCATCGCGCCATCGTGTGGCAGGATCGTCGCACCGCCGATCGCTGCCTGGCGTTGGCGCCGCAGGCCACGATGATCGCCGAACGAACCGGCTTGGTCACCGATCCGTACTTCAGCGCCACGAAACTCGAGTGGTTGCTGGCGCAGCCTGGCGTGCGCGAGCGGGCGCAGCGCGGAGAGTTGGCGGCCGGCACCATCGACAGCTGGCTGGTCTGGCACCTCACCGGCGGCGCGTCACATGTCACCGACCATACGAATGCGTCGCGCACGATGCTCTATGACCTCGACACCCACGCCTGGTCGCCCGAGCTGTGCGCGCTGTTCAGCGTACCGGCCGACATGCTGCCGCGCATCGTGGCCTCGAGCGGGCTGATCGGCACCGCCGTGGCCTCCGTGCTCGGCCGTGAGATCCCGATCATGGGCATCGCCGGCGATCAGCAGGCGGCGCTCTTCGGGCAGGGCGGTTGGCACACCGGCAGCGGCAAGAACACCTACGGCACCGGTGCCTTCCTGCTGCTCAACACCGGCACGGTGCGTCCGAAGAGTGCGACCGGCCTGCTCACCACGATCGCCTGTGATGAACGTGGGGCGCCGGTCTACGCGCTCGAGGCGTCCATTTTCATTGCTGGCGCGGCCGTGCAGTGGCTGCGCGACGGCCTGGGCATCATCGCCCACAGTAGCGAGACCGAAGGATTGGCCCGTTCGCTCGCCAGCAATGAAGGCGTGTACTTCGTGCCGGCGTTGGTGGGACTGGGCGCGCCTGACTGGGAGCCGAATGCTCGCGGCACGATCGTCGGTCTCACGCGCGGAACTACGCGAGCGCATTTTGCCCGCGCGGCGCTGGAGGCCATGGCCTACGCCACCTACGACGTGCTCGGGGACATGCGCACCCAGGGTGGCGTGCCGTTCGATCGGTTGCGCGTCGATGGCGGCGCCACCGCCAACGACTGGCTCATGCAGTTCCAAGCCGACCTGCTCGGCGTGCCGGTCGAGCGCCCCGATATCGTGGAAACCACGGCGCTTGGCGCGGCCGGTTTGGCCGGCTTGGCCGCTGGGCTCTGGGCGAACGGGGACGAATTTCTGGCCGGGCGTCATTTCACACGGTTCACCCCAACCGGAGACGCCACGGCCACCGCAGGCTACGGCGGGTGGCGGCGCGCCGTTCGGAGCGCGCTGAGCTGGGCCCGTGACACCGATCGGTGACACCGATCGGGCACACTGAACTGTTCGAGATCGTTGACTGCCTAGCTGACGCACGACCATCCCACCGCTATGTTCTACGAACACCATCCGGATGACGAGGACGGGTCCCGTGAAAGCTCGAAACAAATTTCTGTTCGGCGGCGTGCTGGTGCTTGGCACCGCCGGCTATCTGATGGCCAGCTCGATCGATGAGACGGCCACCTACTATCTCACGCCGGGTGAGCTCGCGAGCAAAGTCTCCGACAACCCGCGCTTCGTGAATACGGGCGTGAAGGTCGGCGCCCGCGTCGTCAGCGGCACCATTGTACGTGACCCGTCGGGCCAGTCGCTCACCTTCAAAATGACCGACGGCTCCAAGACGTACGACGTGCGGTACCGAGGCATCGCGCCGGATACGTTCACCGATGGGGTGGATGTCGTGGTCGAGGGTCGACTCGATGCCAATGGCACCTTTCAGGCCACCACGCTGCTGGCCAAGTGCGCGTCGCGCTACGAGAACGCTCCCGAGAAGTACAAGGACACGCCCGGCTACAAGCAGGGCACGTCGGCAACCCCCCGCGCGTAACTGTCGCGCGCCTGCGCGAAAGCGCGAGGCCCCATGATTCTCGTTGGTGAACTGTCGCTCTGGGTCGCCCTGTTGATGGCGGCCTGGACGACTACCGTGTCGTTCTCCGGGGGCCTGCAAGGGCGCCCCGATCTCGTGAAGAGCGGTGAGCGGGCGCTGTACGCAACATTCGGCTTCACGTTGCTCGCGTCCATCGGGCTGTGGACCGCCCTGTTCATGCACGACTTCTCGATCAAGTTCGTGGCCTCGTATACGAGCTCGAACCTGCCGAAGATCTATACCTTCACGGCCTTCTGGGCCGGGCAGTCCGGGTCGATGCTCTTTTGGGCATTGATTCTCACCACCTATTCGGCCATTGCGGTCTTCACGAATCGCAAGACGAACCGGGCGATGATGCCGTATGTCACCGGGACCTTGGGCATCATCTGCCTGTTCTTCCTGATGACGATGTGCTTCGGCGCCAATCCGTACGAGCGCCTCGACTGGATTCCGCCCGAAGGACGCGGCATGAATCCGCAGCTGCAGAACCCGGGCATGGCGATCCATCCGCCCATGCTCTATCTGGGGCTCGTCGGCACGGCGATTCCGTTCGCCTTCGCCATCGGTGCGCTCGTCACGCGACAGCTCGACACGCAGTGGCTGGGCGCCGTCCGCCGTTGGGCCTTGCTCTCCTGGTTCTTCCTCACCATTGGCATCATTCTCGGCATGTGGTGGGCGTACGTGGAGCTCGGCTGGGCCGGTTATTGGGCGTGGGACGCCGTCGAAAATTCGTCCTTCCTGCCATGGCTCACCATCACGGCGTTCCTGCACAGCATCATGATCCAGGAAAAGCGCGGCATGCTGCGCAAGTGGAACGTGACGCTGGTGGCGATGTCGTTCCTGCTCACGATTCTCGGCACGTTCATCACGCGCAGCGGCATCATCGAGAGCGTGCACGCCTTTGCGCAGTCGCCCGTGGGTGACTGGTTCCTCGGCTTCCTCATCGTCGCGGCGGTCGCCACGGCGTATCTCGTGTCTACGCGCCTCAACGATCTGCAGGCGAACGCCGAGCTGGAAAGCATGGTGAGCCGCGAGGCGGCGTTCCTGTACAACAACCTCGTGTTGATCGGCATCTGCTTCGCCACCCTGTGGGGCGTGCTCTTTCCGATTCTCAGCGAGTGGGTGAAGGGCGACAAGATCACGGTGGGCCCGCCGTTCTTCAACGCGGTGAACGGCCCGCTCGGCCTGCTGCTGCTCGCGCTCACCGGCATCGGTCCGCTGATCGCCTGGCGTCGCGCCTCCACGTCGAATCTCAAGCGCCAGTTCACCTGGCCCGTCATCTCCGGTGTGGTCACGTTCGTCGTGCTGTTCGCGATGGGCATGCGCCAGATGTACGCCCTGGTGTCGTACTTGCTGGCCGGCTTCGTCTTCGGCACGATCATTCAGGAGTTTGTGAAGGGCATCGGCGCACGCCGCCGGATGTCTGGCGAGGGACTGTTCGGCGCCTCCATGCGCCTGATCGGCCGCAACCGTCGTCGCTACGGCGGTTACATCGTGCACTTCGGCGTGGCGATTCTGTTCTGCGCGTTCGCCGGCTTGATGTTCAAGAAGGATCTCACCGCTACGCTCAAGGCCGGGGAGTCGGTTAAGGCGAAGGATGCCTACGGCAGTGAGTGGGTATTCACCAGCCAGGGCATCTCCTCGTTCGAGCAGCTCAATCGTCGGGTCGTGGCCGCGTCGTTCAACGTGACGCGTGACGGCAAGAGCATGGGCATTCTGTCCAGCGAGAAGCGTCAGCACGTGAACGCCGCCGGCGAGCCCACCTTCGAACCGTCCACCGAAGTCGGCATTCTCGAGTCGCCGAAACAAGATGTGTATCTCGTCTTCACCGGCGCGGTCGATCGCGAGACGGCGGCAATTCACATCAACTTCAACCCGCTCGTGTGGTGGGTGTGGTTTGGCGGCATCATCATGGCGTTCGGCGGATTGATCGTGATGTGGCCGCAGGCGGTGCGCACCGAGCGCGAAGGTGGCTATGTGGCGGAGTTGCCGTCGGAGTCGACCATGACGTTGGCCGGGGCGGGCGCGTGATCGAATCACGCGAGTGGTCGCATGAGGCGGCGATCACGAGTCGTCGGCGGTTCCTCACGCGCGGCGGCTCGGTGGCCGTGGTCGCGGCCGGATCGTTCCTGATGTCTCGCACGGCGTGGGCGCAGGACGCTGCTACGCCACAGCCGGCGACCGCGCCCGGTGGCGAAGAGATGACATCGGATTCGTACAAGCCGGTGGTGCGACCGGCCAAGTCGAATGCGGTGAAGCAGATGGATGAGAAGCAGCTCGAAGCCTTCGAGCGCAATCTTG
>CAMBRJ010000183.1 GCA_945870175.1 Gemmatimonas phototrophica | reverse complement strand
GACGAAACCATTGCCAACGACGAGTGCATCACGTCACGCATTACGCGAATCAGAAGCGGCGACCGAGCCGCAGATAGACATTGGGCGACAGGCCACGTTCCGACACGGCCTGCGCGACGTACACGCCGAAGTCGCCGAAATCGAAGCCGGGAAGCGCATCGATGCCGCTCACCGAGAAGCGACGCTGCGCCGGCAGCGGGTCGCCGTTGATCCAGCCACCCACGACGGCGCGCATATTCAACGAGCCGTTGGGTCCCAGGCGATTGTAGCGACGCAGGTCGAACAGGGCGCGCGAGTACACCGTGGTGGGCTTCTCGTCCGCGCCACCGACGAAGGGTACCCCGGCGCGAACCAGTCGGCCGTCGCCGTGCTCATACTCGCCGCGCAGATACCATCCCGCGCGCGCATCATCGTTCGGGCTGTTGCGCGTGTCGAACGTCCCCGAGACGGTCAGCAGCTTCACCACCCCTTCATCGGCCAGCGGATTCACCCGCCACGGCACGTCGTCATTCACGATCGACAGCACGTTGCGCGCGCGGCGCGAACTCCAGCGCTCTTCACCGTAGGTCGCCCGCAGCTCCGACCCGCGCCCGGCGAACAGGCTCACGTATCCCTGGCCGCCATGACGCTGCCAGTAATCGCGATAATCGCGGGTGAACAGAAACGCGTTGAGTCCCACTTCGGTATCCGTCAGCTGCCACGCCTCGACCGCGGTGACCTCATCGAACAGGCGGCCGCCGATCGCCACGCCGGCCCTGTCGCCCTGGCGCACTTCGAATAACACGCGATGACCGAGATTCTCGCGCTTCCACGTCAGCTCGTCGCCCGTGCGGAAAATGCCGAACAGCTCGGCCCGGACGCGCGTGTCGCCGCTCCGGGTACTGACGCGCGGCCCCACATAGATCGGCAGCCCTTCCACCCGATTGTACGTATGCGCGGTCGTGACCTGCAGGTCGCTCTTCGTGCGTTCCAGGGTGCCGCGCTCGTCGTCGCGCATCCAGCGGGACCACCGCGAGAAGAAATCGAGATCGGCCACGAGCGTGTCGCCGACCTCGTGATAGCGGTACGCCGCACTCCACACGCGAATCTCGCCGCCGACCGTGGGGCGCTCGGGTGATTCGAATGTGCCGCCAATCACCGTCAGCGAGCGCGCGATACGGGCGCCATCCACCAGCGAGGCGTCGCCGTTGAGCACCACCACCTGTCCCGTCACCACGCCGGCCAAGCGCGCCCGGCCACCGAGTACCGCCAGATCGCCGCGCACCGTGTCGGTGGGCGCCAAGGCGAAGTCGCCGCGCACGCGTCGCGTGGCGGGGGCGTTCCACACCGCGGTGACCTCCAGCGCGACCTCGCGCGGCACGCCGCCAACCCGTCGCGCACGTTCCGGATCGAACTCCCGATCCTGCTGCGCGTGCGCCGACGCCCACGGCAGCGCATGCAACGCCCCACACAGCACCACGAGGACCATCCGTCTCTGACGACGTCGGGCCATGTCTGCCTTCATCCGGTTCTCCTGCTGAGGTTCACGGCCCCACGGGCACGTCGGCGCAATCGTATGGCAGACACTCGGTGCGCCGCGAAGGGTTTGAGCGGGAGGGGTCTTCATTCGCCGGCCGAGGCCAATCCCAGCCGACGCATGCGTCGGTACAGATTCGGCCGGTCCGTCTGCAGCAGCCGCGCGGCTTCCGCCACGTTGCCATCACTTTGCGCCAAGGCGGCCGAGAGGAGTCGGCGTTCGTAGGCATCGAGGGCATCACTCAGTGGCAGCGCTGGCAGCGTCTCGCGCGCGCCGCCGGCGGTGTGGATCGCCGGCCCACTGAACGGGTCGCTGGCCACGGTGGGCAGCACCTGGATCACCTCGGCCCGACCCACCACGGTGCCGGCGTGCAGAATCGCTAGGCGCTCCACCACGTTCGCCAGTTCGCGCACGTTGCCGGGCCAGCGATAGCTGCTCAGCGCCCCGAGCGCCTCGGCGTGCCATTGCACCAGCGGACGCCCGGTGCGCGTGCGGTGCCGAGCTGAGAAATGCCGCACCAGTGCCGGCAGATCGCCCGGTCGGTCGCGCAGTGTCGGCAGTTGAATCGGAATCACATTCAGGCGGAAGAACAGATCCTCGCGAAAGCTGCCGTCGGCCACCGCGCGGCCGAGGTCCTTGTTCGTCGCCGCCAGAATGCGCACATCGATTTTGATCGGCTTGCCGCCGCCCACGCGCTCGATTTCACGCGCCTCGATGGCGCGCAGCAGCTTGGCCTGCGCTTCGGCGCCGAGGTCGCCGACCTCGTCGAGGAAGAGCGTGCCGGTGTGCGCGAGTTCGAACCGGCCCAGGCGACGATCGGTCGCGCCCGTGAACGCCCCGCGTTCGTGCCCGAACATCTCGCTTTCCACCAGATCGCGCGGAATCGCCGCACAGTTCACGCGAATGAACGGACGATCGCGTCGCGGACTGGCCAGATGCAGCGCCGCCGCCACGAGCTCCTTGCCCGTGCCCGATTCGCCGGTGATCAGCACGCGCGCGTCGGTCGGCCCCACTCGTGCAATGAGGGCGCGCACGTCGTGCATTACCGGCGAGTCGCCCACCATCTCGCCCGAGATCCCGAGATCTTCGCGCAGGGCCGCGGCGGCCCGGCGGGCCTGACGCAGTTCGAAGGCCGAGGCGAGGGCCAGCAGCACCCCTTCGGGTGTGAGCGGCTTCTCGAGGAAGGTGAAGGCGCCGAGTTTCGTGGCGCGCACCGCATCGGTGAGGGCGGCCCGTCCGCTCATCATGACCACCGGCATATCGGGGCGACGTTCCCGCAGCTTCTGCAGCAGCGCGAGTCCATCGAGGTCCCCCGGCATCATGAGGTCCACGAGGGCAACATCCGGCTCGTTGGCTTCGGCGAGGGCGAGCCCGATGGTCCCGTCGGCGGCATCGCGCACGTCATATCCTTCGGCGCTCAGCAGGGCGCCGACCATCCGTCGGATGTTCGGTTCGTCGTCGACGATCAGGACACTGGGCATCTCGGTGCGCCTCTAGCGGTTCGTGTCGACGGGCACCGCGACCGCGGCCGGACGCTGTTCCAGCAACTTCGACGTGAAACGCTGCGCTTCGCTGAGTCGCTCCATTTCCACCGCCACCGTGTCGATGTTGCGCTCCATGGCGTCGAACCGTTGCTGCAGCTGCGATTCCAATACACCGTCGGCGCGCACGGCACGTCCACGACGATCGAGGTAGCGCGCCACGGCGCGAGCGATCGGCCAGCCGATGAACACCGCGATCACCGAGGCCGCCACCGCCCAGGACATTTGCACCAGGCCCCGCGGCACCATGTCGTTGAGTGGAATGGTCGTGGTGTTGGTGCCCTGCGTGAGCACGACGTTGCCGCCCTTCACGTTGATGCGCACGTTCTCGCCGCTGCCGTCGCCGGTGAACACGATGGTGCCTGGAGGCAGGGGCGCCGACGGTGCGCCGGCGAGGCGAGGGTCGTTGCGCACTGGATCGGGAATCTGCTGCATCATGTCTCCGTGCTCGTGCTGCGCCGCGGTACCGGCAGGCGCAAAGATATTGTGGTGCCGACGCCCACGGTGCTCATGGCGTCGATGGATCCCCGGTGGGCTTCCATCGTCTGTCGAGCGATGGCGAGCCCGAGGCCCGTGCCGCCGGGCTTCGTGGTCACGTACGGATCGAAGATGCGCGCCAGTGCCTCCGGCGCGATGCCGCCGCCGGTGTCGCGGATCGTGATCGTGACGTAGGGTGCCGCAAAGTGAAGACCGATGTCGATCTGGCCCGACGCGCCACAGGCGTCGACGGCGTTCATCAACACGTTCGTGACCGCGCGCACCAGCGGTTCGTGAAAGCCATGGACCAACGGCAGCGTCGTGTCGGCGCTGATGTGCACCGTCAGTCGATCGGGCACCGTGCTGCGCGCCACGCGCGTGACCAGTTCCGACACATCGATGTCAGCGGCTGGCCCATCGGGAAGTCGGCCGAACTGCGCGAAGCTCTTGGCCATCGTTTCCAGACGCGCCGCTTCTTCGGCCAGCACTTCGACCGTATCGCGCAACTCCTCGGGGGCGGACTGCCGCAGCCGGTCGATCGCGAAACGGATTGGCGTGAGCGGGTTCTTGAGCTCATGCGCAAAGCGGCGAGCGGACTCGCGGAACGCCTCGGCGCGCTCGGCCTCGAGCCCCCGTCGTCGTCCGGTGTCAAGTTCCTGGGCCATGGTGCGCATCCCCGTTCGCAGGACTTCGAATTCCGGCGCGCCGCGGCGCTCCGGTTGTACTGGAAGGGGCCGCCCCGTGCGGATCAGACCCGTCCATCCTACCAGTTCATCCAGCGGACGGCTGAGCTGACGGCTCAAATGTCCGGCCACGCGCGATGCACCAACCGCTACCAACAGCACGACGAGCACGGCACCCGCCACGACCAGACGCATCGAGCGCCCTGCCACGAAATCGAAGCGACGCGCCAACTCCACCGACTGGCGCAGCTCGGCGTCGTGTCGTTCCACCGCCGCCCGCTGGTCAACGGTGAGCGGCGCAGTCCGCGCGGCGGCCATTGCTTGCTCTCCGCTGAGGGCGATCCGCTCCCACGCCGACCGGGCCGACAGCATCGACAGTGCCCGATTGGCCGTGCCGACCCCGACGAGGGTAACCGCGACGGTGGGGACGAGGGCGAACAGGATCAGCATCGCGAACAGACGAGAGCGGAATGGGGCCAGGGACCCACCGCGGGCGGGCCGACGTCGCTCCGGCAGTCCGTCCCTACGCAGAGCGTCCCTACGCGGGCGCACCGGAGAGGGTTTCTCCCCCGGGCCCGCCTGAGGGCTCGATTCGCTTTCGTCGACGGTCCGCTTCCGCATCTCGTTCATAGTTAGTAATTTACGTGGCTGTACCCGATCCCGGAGTGGAATGGCAACGTCGTGGTCCCTAGCCCCCTTGGTCGAGCAGCGCGCGCAGCAGCATCCCACGCGCGTGCTCGCCACGAATGGTGAAAGGACGTGGACCTATCAGCAGGTGGACACGGACGCGTCCTCCCTGGCTGCCGCTTTCTCCGAATTGGGGCTGGGCACGGGCGATCGCATCGCGGTCAACCTGCCAAACGGCGTCGAGTGGATCATCGCCACGCTGGCCGCCGCGAAGCTTGGGGCGGTCGTGGTGCCGGTCAGTCCGCAGCTCAGCATTCACGATCTGCGCTACCAGCTGCGACACGCTGAAGCGAGTGCCGTCGTCACGATCGAAAAGTGGGACGGCGTCGACTTTTTGCAGCGCTTCGAAGAATTACTCGGCGATTTGCCCGACCTGCAATACGTGGTCACGGTCGGCGACGAGGACTTGTGGTACGACGACCGGATCTTCCAGTTTGAAGATCTCGTCTCGAGCGGCACCGGGCGACCGGTTCCGCGTCCAGCGGTGTATGACGAGACGGCCGACCTGGCCGTCATGTACACGTCGGGAACGATGGGCAAGCCCAAGGGCGTGCCACTGTCGCACCGGGCGCTGGTGGAAAACGCGGTGCGTGTGGCGGAGATCCTCGAGATTTCGCCCGACGACCGCGTGCTCGGAGCGGTCCCGTTCTTTGCCATCTTCGGCTTCGGCGTCATGCTGGGCACGATGGCACGTGGAGCGACGATCGTGTTGCAACCGTCCTTCGACCCGGCGCGCGCCCTTGCGCTCATCGCCGACGCCAAGGTCACGGTGCTGCACGGCGTGCCCACGCAGTATCACCTCCTCATGCGTGAGGAGGCGTTCAACCCGTCGCGACTCACGTCGCTGCGAGCCGGCGTCATTGCTGGCAGTTCGGTGGACGAGGCGCTGGTGCGCCGGGTGCGTCGCTGGTGCGATGTGCTCGTCGCGTACGGCCTCACGGAAACCGGACCTGTTGTCACGATCACCCGCTTTGCCGACAACGACGACCGTCGTTTGAGCACCGTGGGCTGCGCCCTTCCCGGCGTCGAGATCATGGCGATGGATCTCATGACGGGAGAGTTGCACGGACCCGAAGCGGTCGGCGAGATCGCCGTCCGCGGGTCCAATCTCATGCGGGGGTATCTCCGTATGCCGGCCGAGACCACCAAGGTCATGACGCCGGACGGCTTCTTCCTCACCGGTGATCTGGGGATCATCGATGAGGATGGCTATGTAAAGATCGTCGGGCGGCGGCAGGAGACGATTTCGCGCGGGGGCATGCAGCTCCACCCGCGCGAACTCGAGGATCGTCTGCGTGCGCATCCGGCAGTGGACGATGTTTGCGTGATCGGCGTGCCCCATGATGTCATGGGAGAGCTGGTGTGCGCGTGCATCGTGCCAGTAGAAGGGGCAGTCATCACGGGTAGCGAAATCAAACGCTTCGCCCAGGAAACGATGGCCG
>CAMBRJ010000182.1 GCA_945870175.1 Gemmatimonas phototrophica | reverse complement strand
TGATCTTCCCGATATCGCGACACCGATCCGACGCGCCAGCTAGTTCCGCCGCGTTCGGTGAATCCTGTCGATCGCGTGAGGTGTATACTCGTGTATGCCTCACGTTTTGCCTCTCCGGTCCTTGGTGCATCACGCGCTCGTCGCCACGTCGGTGCTCGGCCTCTGCGCGGCGTGCGCGGCGGCCATCCCGGTCGGCATGCCGGTGGGGACGTCCACGGGAGCGCCGATGGGCCCGACTGGCGCCGCCGCGGCCAGCGGATCTCCGGTGGCGCCGTCAGCCCAGCTCCCACTACGCTGGCCCGTGCGCACGGCCGAACACATCGACCTGTGGCTGCATGCGTTCGCGCTGATCAGTGAGGACACGGCGCGCGTGCGACTGTATCGCAACGGCTATCGCGACTCGCTGGTGGTCGTCAAGAATCAGCGCAACGTGCTGACGAGCCTCGATGCCAACCGCGCCACACTCGCCAAGCGGTTGCCGCTGACGGGCGGCTATCTGACGGCGCAATTTCTCCCGTTCGAATTCGCGAACTGGGATGCCATGGCCTACGCGATCGAACGCTTTTTGCAGTTCGCGGGCGATCCGCGGCGGGCTCCCGATCGCGAAACCCAAACCCGCGTGGCGCTGATCGCGTCGATGTTTCCGACGGCGGCGGATCGCGAGTGGCTCCGCCTGTTCCTGGCCAGCGTCCGTGATGAACAGGCGCAATTCTTCAACGCCGAGCATTCGCGCCTGATTCGCACCCGTGCGCCCGTGATCACGTCGGTGGACAGTCTGTGGCAGCAGGTCTATCGCACGAAATTCGAGCGCTTTCTGAACAATACGGCGCAGCGGCAGGGCGATCTGCTGTTGTCGCTGCCGATTGGTGGCGAAGGGCGCACCGCCGCAGGGCCCAACCGGCAGACGATGGTGGCCGTGCCCTTCCCCGCGCGCAGCGAAGACGCGGTGCAGGTGTTGTACGTGATGGCGCACGAGATTACCGGCTCGCTGGTGGGTACGGTGGTGGCGGACAACACGACACCGGCCGAACAGCGCGCGGGCACGGCGGACCGCTATGTCTCGCTGGGTCAGGTGCAGGCGGGTGCGCTGCTGTTGGCCGCCATCGCGCCGGAACTGCGCGACGGGTATGTGCGATATTACGTGGAGCAGGCCAACATCCGTCGTTCGGGCATGACGGCATACCACGCGCTCTTCGACGCCGGCTTCGCGCTGCCGGCGGCGATTCGCGAGGCCCTGCAGCGGCAAATCGATATCATTTTGAGCGGCATCTAGTGCCGATTCGCGTCCCTCTGCTTTCCCGGATTCATGGCTGACATTCCGCGCACCGCGCTCGAGCGCGTGCTGGCCCGCGCCAGCGAGCTGCAGACCACCACTGCCGACGGCGTCGAGAGCGTGTCGGAGGAACGGCTGCTTGACATCGCCAAGGAAGTCGGGCTCGATCTGGCGCATGTGCGTCAGGCGATCGCCGAAGAACGGGCGCGCCTGCCAATGACGGAGCTCGAAACGGGCCCACTACTCGACAGCTTGGGGCCGGCGTCACTGGGCGCGCAGCGCACGGTGCCGGGCACGCCCGACGACATCTTGCGGCGCCTCGATGGGTGGATGCCGCGCATGGAATCACTCTCCACGCGTCGTCGCATCGGCGACCGGCAAAGCTGGGAGCCGCGCCGCGATCCATTCGGCAATTTTCTGCGGTCGTTCGGCGTCGGCGGTCGACGCTTCGATCTGGTGCGGGTGGATCAGGTGACGGCCAGCGTCACGGCCATCGACAGCGCGCGAAGCGTGGTCCGACTCGATGCCGATATCGCCGGCATGCGCCGCATGCAGCGCAATCAGGCCGTGGCGCTGGTCATCGCCCTCGGCTTGCTGTACGCCGTCATCGCGGTCCCGGTGCTCTTTCTGGTCAGCACCGGCGCCGGTACCGGCATTCTCGCCGGGCTCACTGCCTTCGTGGGCGGTGGCGGATTTCTTGGCTGGCGGGCCCTGCGACGCGCCTATCGCAACGCAGTCGACCGCATGCATCTGCGCATCGAACAATTGCTCGACGAGCTGGAGCAGGATCGCATGAAAGAACCGCCCAACCTGCTACAAAAGGTGGTGACGCAGATTACGGCGCGGTAACCAGCTCCAGCACGAACACGCGCCGACGCACGCGCTCGACCAGCCAGCGTACGCCCGTGTTGCTCATGACGAGCATCGAGCCGGTCATGAGCAGCGACTTCACTTCGCGACGCGAAATCTTGACCGACCCGCCCGGCTTGAGCATGGCCGTGCTCTGCACCAGATCGCGCAGCGTGGCGTAGGCCAGCAGCAACGGGAGAATGCAGAACAGGCGGATCGAAATGGCGCGGCGCGGAATGAGCAGCAGATACATGCGCGCTTCCTCGAGATCGTGCCACGCCAGCTGGATGAGCTGCGTGAGCGCTTCGCGATTCTTCGCGATCAGTTCCGGCGCGAGAATGCTGCTCTGGGAGCTGCCATGCGCGCGCAACAGCTCCTCGGGCACATACACGGAGTTCTCCTGCTCCGCATCGACCGCAACATCCTTGAGGATATTCACCGTCTGCAGCGCCTCGGCGAACGCGCGGCACCGCTCGCGCAGAATCGCGTAGCGCTTGGTGCCGATGCTCGACGAGTGTTCGTGCCACAGATCGGTGAGCATGTAGCCCACCGTCCCCGCCACGTAGTAGCAGTACTCCTTGTACTCCTCGACGGTCTGAATCCGAATGCCGTCGGGATACAGCAGCACGAACTTGCGCATGCCGATCGCCATCTCGGCGACCCACTTCTGCACGACGGCGCGCGTTTTTGGCGGCAGCACCGAGAAGTGTGCGAACACGAGATCGGCGTTGAGCGTCAGCGACAGATGCGCCTCGTCGCCGACGAGCGGCTGCACCCCCCGCAGAAACCGTTCGAGCGCCGCGGCGTCATCGAAGGCCGCCAGGAAGTCGTCGAAGAGCGCGGCCTTCACCTGCGGATCCACCGCCGGGGCGTCCTCGACCGTGTCGGCGATGCGGCACAACAGGTACGCGTCGAGCACCGCCTGACCGAGTGCACCGGGCAGCACCTTGATGCCGAGCGCGAACGTGCGCGACACTGCCGGCAGGATGGCCTCGCAGAAGCGGGCGGCATCGCGCTGGGACAGAGCAGCAGAGACGGCGGTCGGCAGGGTCATATCGTGCAAGATACGATGGGTGACCGTCGTGCGTCACCAAGTCTGGACGGCGAGTGTGTCGAATGAACAGTCCGGGCCCAACAGGGCCTTGCCGCCGCCGAGGGGGGGGCACGAGGTTCCACGGGTGATCGAGTCGCCTGCCGATTTCCGTGGTGTGTTTCGCACCGACCTGCTCGCCCGGGCGATGTATGCCGAGGGTGCGGGGATCGCGCGGTGTGTGCCGGCGGGGGTGGCGGTACCGGCCGACGCCGACGACGTGCCGACGCTCATGCGCTGGAGCAAGCGTGAGGGCGTGGCGCTGATGCCGCGCGGCTCGGGGAGCGGCATGGCCGGCGGCGCCGTGGGCTCGGGCGTGATCGTGGACCTGAGCCGCCTCCGTCAGCTCGGCCCAGTCGACGTGGAGGCGCGGCGTATCCGGGTCGGTGCCGGCGTGACGCGCGGCGAGATCGACGATGCCGCGCGGCGCGAAGGGCTGCGCTTTCCGGTGGATCCCTCAAGTGGCGCGTTTTGCACCATCGGCGGGATGGTGGGCGCCAACGCGGCGGGTGCCCGTACGCTCAAGTTCGGCGCGACGCGGCCGTGGGTGCTGGGCTTGCGGTGCGTGTTCGACGACGGCACCGACGTGTGGGTGCGGCGTGATGCGCCGTGGCCAATCGGCGTACCGGCCGTGCGACGGCTCTCCGAGGCGATGTCGCAGATCAATGGCCAACTCGGCCGCGACATCCCGGCCGACGCGCTGTCGCACACCGGTGTGCGGAAGGAGTCATCGGGCTATGCGATCGCCGAGGCGCTGCGCCCCGACGGACATCTGGTGGCTCTGCTGGTGGGCAGCGAGGGCACACTCGCCCTCTTCACGGAAGTAGAGCTCTCGCTGATTCCGGTGGCGGGGGCGACCGCGACCATTCTGGCGATTTTCGATACGTTGGAGGCGGCCACCGCCTGTGCCGTCGAGGCCCGGATCGATGGCGCGACGGCCTGCGAGTTGTTGGATCGCACCTTCCTCGACGTCGCGGCCACTGATGGCCCCACGGGCATTCCATCGCACGCGGACGCGGTGCTGCTGATGGAGGTGGAAGGCGAATCGGCGATCGCGGCGTTGCACGCCATGACCCAGCTGGCGGCGCGCGCTACGCGACATGGCGCGAGTGACGTGCACACGGCGGTCGAGGCCGACGACGCGCATCGGTTGTGGGCGCTGCGCCACGCGGCGAGTCCGATCCTGTCGCGCCTGGCGCCGCGGCTGCGCTCCATGCAGTTCATCGAAGATGGCTGCGTGCCGCCCGATCGATTTCCCGACTACGTGCGGGGCGTGCGCCGCGCGCTCGATCACTTCGACATGCCGGGCGTGATTTTTGGACACGCCGGTGACGCGCACGCCCATGTGAATCCGCTGGTGGACGTGACGCGCCGCGGATGGCGGGATCGCGTGGAGGGGATTCTCGATCGCGTCTGCGAGCTCACGGCCGTGCTGGGCGGCACGTTATCGGGCGAGCATGGCGATGGCCGGTTGCGGGCGCCGCTGATGGATCGCGTATGGGGGCTCGAAGCGCGCGCGGCGTTCGCGCATGTGAAGGACGCGGCCGATCCGTCGGGCGTGCTCAACCCCGGCTGTAAGATCGCCCGCGAGGGCGACCGCGCGATCACGGCGCTGCGGCATGATCCCGACGCGGTGCCGCTGCCCGCCGCCGCCCGCGCGGCGCTCGACGAGATCGAGCGGACGCGGGGCTGGAGCCGCTTCCGGCTGGACGCGATCGGTGGCTCTTCTTCGCGCTAAATGGCGCATAGTTGGCGCTATACGAGCGCTATAAATCACTCATTTCGGCGCGGATCACGGAAAGCAGCGCCAGCAGCGATTGGCGCTGATCGGGTGTCAGCATGGCCATCGACGAGAGATCGGCGGCATCGATTTCCGGGTCAAGCGTGGCCAGCAGCGCCGCTCCCTGCTTCGTGATCTGACAGAGCACCTGCCGTCGGTCCGGGCGGGAGCGATCGCGGGTGACGAGCGACGCGCTCTCCAACTTGTCGAGTAGACGGGTCACGGTGGACCCTTCATCGATCATGCGGTCGCGAATGGCCAGCGTGGGCAGGCCATCGTCGCCCGCGCCACGCAGGATGCGGAGCACGTTGTACTGGGCGAGACTCAGCCCGTGCGGCTCCACGACCCGGGCAAATCGCCGGCTCACGACCGAGGCCGTCCGCATCAGGGCGATCGTCGCTTCCTGAGACTGGGAGCGGAAGGGCCGTGACTGTTGGATCTCCTCCTGTAGCGTGCGACCAGCAGTGCGTTCGGACATGGGAAGCGCGGAGGGGAGGCCGACGACCGGAGGTAGATGCGCCGCCGATGATATTGGCGATATTACGCCATTACCGCACTGACGCCAGCGTTTCATTCACCCGATTTCTCCGCCATGCCGCTCTCTGACGCCGCGATTCTCCGCGAGCCCAAGATTACCGTGCTCGCCCGCCCCCAGTTCGTCGAGGCCAGCCATCTCCCGGTGCAATGGATCGGGGAGTCCACCGACGGCGAGCGCCTCGCCGAGTTTGCCGGCCGCCTCTGCTACATGAGTCAGCGCAATCCGGCCGGCCGGACCACGCGGGATTATCTCGAGAACATCAAGAAGCAGGGACACGGCAGCGTGCTCGAACATGCGAGCTACTCGATCTTGTTCGAAGGCGTGAGCCGCTCGCTCACGCACGAGCTGGTGCGTCACCGTGCGGGCTTCGCGTACTCCCAGCTGTCGCAGCGCTACGTCGACGAAAGCGACGCCCAGTTCGTGATGCCGCCGGCCATGATCGGCGACGAGCCGCTGGAGCAGGCGTGGCGGACGCAGGTGACCAGCGCAGTGGAGAGCTACATCTCGCTGGTCGAGTCGCTGATGACGCGGTACGCGTGGGTGGACGACAAGGTGCACCGCCGCAAAATGGCGCGTGAAGCCGCGCGCGGCGTGCTGCCGAACAGCACGGAAACGAAGATCGTGGTCACGGCGAACGCGCGCGCGTGGCGTACGATGCTGGAGCTGCGCTCGAGCGAAGGGGCCGAGCTCGAGATTCGTCGGCTGGCGGTGCTGGCGTTGCGCGTGCTCGCACAGGAAGCGCCGGCGTTCTTCAGCGACTTCGAGATTTACGAAGGAGCGGATCGACGGGAAGCGGCACGGATTTCGTACCACAAGGTGTGATACGGCGG
>CAMBRJ010000181.1 GCA_945870175.1 Gemmatimonas phototrophica | reverse complement strand
GGCCGACATGCCCTCCGATGAGGCGTTGCAGTTCCTGATCAAACGCATGGAACGCGCGGCGAACAACAAAGAATTCTTCGACCAGATGGCGGAACCCTGAACACTTCTATGCCCAAGACGCAATGAACGCGACGACCGGACGCCTCCTCGCCGTGGACTGGGGGGACAAACGGATCGGGCTGGCCGTCAGTGATGAACTGGGCATGCTCGCCTCGTCCGCTGGCGCGATCACGCGTCGCGCGGGCAAGCGCCCGCCGATCGCCGAACTGATGCGCCGCGCCGACGAACTCGGCGTGACGGGCTACGTGTTCGGCCTGCCGATCGATCCCGCCGGTTTGGAGACCGATCGCTGCCGCGAAGTACGCGATGTGGCCGCCAAACTCATCACTCGGCAGCCGTTGCCGGTGCGCCTGGTCGACGAACGATTCACCACGTCAGCCGCGTTGCGCAGCATCAAGGAACAGGGCGGAAGCACGCGAGGCCGAAAGGAAGAGGTCGACGCCTTAGCCGCCTGCATTCTGCTGGAAGGCGTGCTGCGGGCGTCGTCGCAGGGCGTGACGTTGGGCGAGTTGGTGAGCGCGCCAACGCCGTGAAGCGCCTTGTGCTGCTCGCGGTCCTCGTCCTGACCGCGTGGTTCGCGTACAGCGAGATTGCCGGGAGCGGCGATGCCACCACGTCCAGCGATCGGGTGGTGATACCCAAGGGCGCCTCCATGCGTGCCGCGGCGGAGTCGCTGGCCGTGCACGACGTGATCAGGTCGACCCGGCTGTTCCGCTGGTACACCGCGGCGGCCGGGCACGAGCGTATCATCAAGCCCGGTACCTATCAGTTTCCGTCTGGCGCCGGCTATGCGTACGTGCTCAATGCACTGGTCACGGGCAGCGACATCATGCGCACCGTGGTCATTCCCGAAGGCTTCGATCTGCGTGACATCGCGCCGGTGCTGGCCAAGGCGCTGTCGGTGCCCGAAGACTCGGTGCGCGTGGCCGTGACCGACACCACGTGGCGGCGCACACTCAATGTGCCGGCAGCGTCGCTCGAGGGATATCTCTTTCCCGCGACGTACGCGTTTGCCGACGGCACCACGGCGCGCGAGGCGGTTAATGCCATGCTCGAGCGGTTCGAATCGGTGTGGAAGCCCGAGTGGGATGCGCGCGTGAAAGCGATGACCATTTCGCGGCACGATGCCATCACGATGGCGTCCATCGTGGAGAAAGAGGCGCGCAAGCCTGAAGAGCGCGCCCTGATTTCGGCGGTGTATTGGAATCGCGTGAAGAAAGGCATGCTGCTGCAGGCCGATCCCACCGTGCAATACGCCTTGCCGCAGCACGTGGATCGCGTGTTCTACAAGGATCTCGAAGTCGAATCGAAGTACAACACGTACAAATACGTCGGCCTGCCGCCCGGTCCGATAGCGTCGCCCGGTGAAGCCTCGATTGCCGCCGCGCTCGCGCCCGCCGACGTGCCGTATCTGTTCTTCGTGGCGCGCACCGATGGCGGCCACGAATTCCGGACCACGTTCGCGCAGCATCAGCGGGCCATCGCCGACATCAAGCGGGCCAAACGCGAAAGCGCACCACGCGAAAGCGCCAGGCCCGGCCAGAAACCCAAGGACAAATCGTGAGTCGCCCTCCCCGCATGGAAGGTGCGGCCGTTGTCTCCCGTCGCGCCGTGCAACGTTTGCGCGGTGGACACCCGTGGATATTCCGCTCGGACGTCGAACGGCGGCCGCCGGGCCCCGCCGGCATCGTGCCGGTGGAAGGTCCCGACGGCGCTCCGCTCGGATTCGCGCTCTGGAGTCCGCTGTCGGAGATCTCGCTGCGCCGCATCGAGACCGATCTGTCGCGCACGCCTGATGCCGCCTGGTGGCATGAGAAGCTGCGCACCGCGATCGCGCGCCGCGCGCCGTTGGCCGGCGAATCAAACGCCTATCGCTTGGTGCATGGCGAGGGCGACGGCCTGCCCTCGCTGGTGGTCGACAAGTACGGCGACGTACTGGTGGTGCAGCTGCTGTCGGCCGGCGTGGACGCATGGACCGACACGATCGTGTCGTCGTTGGTCGAACTCACGCAGTGCACGGGCATTCTGGCGCGCAACGATCCCGCCGCCCGCGGTCGCGAAGGGCTGCCGCGCGAAGTGAAGCTGCTGTACGGCGAGGTGCCGCGCACAGTGGAAGTGGTGGAGCACGGCGTGCGCTATTTCGCCGCCCCGTGGGATGGCCAGAAGACCGGCGCGTTCCTCGACCAGCGCGAGAATCGTGTCCTGATTGGATCGCTGGCGCGCGGGCAGGCACTCGATTGCTTCGCGTACCACGGCAGCTTCGCGCTGCATTTGGCCAAGAAAGCCGACAAGGTGTTCGCGCTCGACGTCTCCGCGCCGGCACTAGCGCGCGTGCACGAGCACGCCGAGCGCAACGGACTCACCAACATCGAGCCGGTCGAAGGTGACGCGTTCGACGTGCTGCGGGCGTGGTACAGGGAAGGCCGTCGCTTCGACACCATCGTGGTCGACCCACCGGCCTTCGCGAAAACCAAGAACGCCATCGACGGTGCGCTGCGCGGCTACAAGGACATCAACCTGCAGGCCATGCGCTTGCTGGCGCCGGGCGGCCTGCTCTTCACCGCCAGCTGCAGCTTTCACCTGTCGCGCGGACATTTCTTCGAGATGCTGCAGGACGCCTCGGCCGACAGCGGACGCGCGTTTGCCTTGCGCGCGATTACGGGGCAGCCGCTGGATCATCCGGAACTGATCACCGTGCCGGAGACCGGCTACCTCAAGGGTGCCCTGCTCGAAGCGATGAGCTGAGCGTGCATCTTGCGATCGAAGCCATCAAGCTGCTGCAAGAGCGTCGTGGCATCGGTCGCTACATGCGCAACCTGCTGCCGCAGCTGGCCATGCGGGACCCGCAGCTTCGCTTCACGATGTACGTGCGGCGCGAGAGTGACGTCGCGCCGTTGCGCGCGCAACTGGCCATGTGGCATGCCGCGTTACCCGGGTGCACCACGATCGCGCATGTGCGCGAGCTGCCGCGCACCGATGCTGATGTGGTGTGGTATCCGTGGAACTTCATTACCGTGGCCGCCCCGCATCGGCCGATGGTGGTGACGATGCACGACGTCGCGCCGATGCTGCAGCTCGATCACCGCTGGTGGAAGCTGCTCAAGCGGGTGCGCTTCAAGCACCGCTATCAGCAGACCATACAGCGCGCCGACGCCGTGCTCACCGTGTCGGAGTTCAGCAAGGGTGAGATCGTGCGCTACCTGGGCGCCGACGCGTCGCGCATCACGGTGACACCGCTGGCCGCCGACGACTTGGCGGTACAGGGTCCCGATGCAGCGCGCCCCCTCGATGACGCGGGCATTTCCGGTCCGTTCTTCATGACCGTGGGTGGTCAGGAAGGGCGCAAGAATCTGCGCACGTTGTACAGCGCCATGGATGCGCTGTACGCGAATGGTGTGCGCATTCCGCTCGTGCAGTGCGGCCCCGGGATGTCGTCGAATACGCGCGCGCGTGCCGGCAGCGCACCGTGGCTGCATCACGTGGGGTTCGTGAGCGACGCCGAGTTGGTCACGCTGTATCGCCGCGCCGTGGCGTTGGTGCTGCCGTCGCGCTACGAAGGCTTCGGCCTGCCGGTGCTCGAGGCCATGCGTGCCGGCTGCCCGGTGATCTGCGCCGACAGCAGTGCATTGCCGGAAGTGGCCGGCAGCGCAGCGCTGCTCTTTCCGTGGGATGATGCGGCGGCACTCGCGGCCCAGATGACGCGGCTGGCGAACGATCCCGTGTTGCGCGCGGCCCGGATCGCGGCCGGTGTCGCGCACGCGGCGCGCTTTTCGTGGTCGCGCGTGGCGGAACAAACGCTGGCGTGTCTCGCGAGCGTCATCTGACGGCCGCGACGATGCATCTGGCCATCGAAGCCACCAAGCTGCTGGGCGAGAAGCGCGGGATCGGGCGCTATGTGCGCAACCTGCTGCGGCAATTCGCGCAGCAGCGACCCACGATGCGTTTCACGATGTACGTCGCACGGGCGGAAGACACGGCGCCACTGCACGCCCTGCTGGCCTCGTGGCACGAAGCACTCGCGGCGCGCACGACGATCGCGATGATCGACACCTTGCCCGAGAGCGACGCCGACGTGGTGTGGTACCCGTGGAATCTCATCACGACGGCGGCGCGCCGGCCCATGGTGGTGAGCACGCTCGATCTGGCGCCGATGCTGCAGCTCGACAACCAATGGTGGCGCGTACTCAAGCGACTGAAGTATCGCCGTCGCTATCTGCGCACGGCCGAGCAGGCCTCCGCCATCCTCACGATCTCCGAGTTCAGCAAGCGCGAGATCGTGGAGCGGCTGCAGGTCGATCCGTCGCGCGTCACGGTGACGCTGCTGGCTGCCGACGATCTCCCGCTGGACGAGACACAGGCGCCGCTCCCGGACGCCGCCGCCGCGATCGGGGGCCCCTGCTTTCTCACCGTCGGTGGGCAGGAAGGGCGCAAGAATCTGCGCACATTGTACGAGGCGATGGCGCTGCTGCACGCGCGGGGCATGACCGTGCCGCTACTGCAGTGCGGCCCCGGCATGTCCGCGCACACGCGCGCGCTGTACGGCGAGGCACCGTGGCTCATGCATGTGGGCTACGTGACGGATGCGCAGCTGGTGGCGCTGTACCGGCGCGCCACCGCGCTCGTCTTTCCGTCTCGTTACGAGGGCTTCGGTTTGCCCGTGCTGGAAGCCATGCGCGCCGGCGGCGCGGTGATCTGCGCCGACGCGAGTTCACTCCCCGAAGTGGCCGGTGATGCCGCGCTGCGGTTCACTTGGAACGATGCCATTGCGCTGGCCGAGCAGATGCAGCGGCTGATCACGGAACCGTCCGTGCGCGACACGCTCATCGCTCGCGGACATGAGCAGGCGGCTCGTTTCTCGTGGGCGACCACGGCGGAGCAGACGCTGGCCTGCTTCGACCGCGCGGCAACCGACCGTCGTCAGCGTCGCTGACAGCGCGGGCAGTAGAACGTGCTGCGTCCCGCCTGCGGCAACCGCTTGAGCGAGGCGCCGCAGCGCCGGCACGGTTCACCGTCGCGGCCGTACACGCGCCAGATCTCGTTCTCGTCCACATCATCGCGCCCGTAGTAGCGCTCGGTCGGCGCCGTCTCGAGCACATGGCGAATGGCGTCGCGCAGCCGCGTCACGCGTTCGCGCGACAACGTGTTGGCCGCCGTGGCGGGATGAATGCGCGCTTCCCAGAGCGCTTCCGACGCGTAGATGTTGCCCACGCCGGCCACGAGTTTCTGATCGAGCAGCGCCGGCTTGATGGGTCCACTGCGACGCGCCAGCGCCGTGCGAAATCCCTCGACGGTGAAGTCGTCGGTGAGCGGTTCGGGGCCGATGGCCGGCAGCACGAAGGTGCCCGGCGCATGGAGGCGCACGACGCCGAGGGCCCGACTGTCCACCAGCGACACCCGCACGCCGCAGGTCGTCTCCAAGCGGACGCGCTCATGGCGCGGGGGCTCGTCACCGACGCGGGTGAACTCCCAGTCGCCGGTCATCCGGAAGTGCACCTCCAGAATCGCCCCGTCGTTCAGATGCACCAGCTGGATCTTGGCCCGGCGCTCCACGCGGTCGATCGTGCGCCCGACAGCGGCCCGTCGTGCCGCGTCGGGCAGGTGCTTCTGCTGGGAGGGGTGCAGCGCCTCGAGCCTGGCGATCACGCGTCCGGCCACCGCGTGGCGCAGCCGCGTGGCGGCGAATTCGACTTCGGGCAGTTCGGGCATACGGCGGGGGCGGAGACGGAATCGAAGACGCGGGCGAGGACGGCGGCTGGACGAGTTCGGGGGCGAACGACGGCGAGGTCGGCGGCAGCCGGCCGCACTGTCGCGGCACCATCCCAACTGTAATGCCGAAAGACACTTGGAAGTTCTTGGATCACAAATCCGTCGGTGTTTTCCTCTTGCGTTCCGACGGGAGACCCGTACTTTATCCACATTCCATCCACACCTCTGGGGTACCGTTATCCATTCTCCCCGATCGCTCAAGTACGAGTACGAGCTTTACGTCGAACGTGAGATCGAGGACTATAAGGACTCGGTTTCGCGCGGCGCACTGCTCAAGATCGGCGACGAAGCCGTTGAGGTGCTGCGCAAGCAGGATCAGATCGCGCTCACCGAAATGGTCGTGTGGCAGGAAGTCGACCGGCTGATCACCAAGCGCCTGCGGCTGCCCACGTACGCCACCTGGAAGCGGCGGCGTCTCAAGATGCTCGAGCAGTATCAAAGGCCTGAGCACTGGGGCATCGACCCCAACGCGATGCTGGTCCGCGCCCTGTCGGACTCCAGTGACCGGCACGTGCTGGTGGCCGGCGCGGAGCGTGAAGGCCCGGCCCTCTATCTC
>CAMBRJ010000180.1 GCA_945870175.1 Gemmatimonas phototrophica | reverse complement strand
CGTGGCCGGTACCGGATTGGTGGCCCGCATTCGCGGCCGTGATCCGAACGCACCCGTGGTGGCGGTGCGCGGTGATATCGACGCCTTGCCCATCCACGAGGCCACCGGCTTGCCCTACGCGTCGCAGACGGCGGGCGTGATGCACGCCTGCGGACACGACGTGCATGCGTCGTGGGCCATTGGCGCCGCCTATCTGTTGTCGAACCGACCCGCCGCGGGTGATGTGCTGGTGGTGTTGCAGCCCGCGGAGGAAATCGGGGAGGGCGCCGCGGCGGTGTTGCAGTCGGGTGCGCTGGACGGCGTCGCGGCGATCTTCGGCGCGCATGTTGACCGACGCTTCCCGGTGGGACAGGTGGTCGTGCAAGCCGGGCCGATGGCGGCGGCGGCAGACAGCTTCCGCATCACGCTCACGGGCCGTGGTGCGCATGGCGCGCGTCCACATGAATCGGCCGATCCCGTACTCGGCGCCGGACTGCTCATCGTGGCGCTGCAGGGCATCGTCTCGCGACGGGTGAACCCGTCGATACCCGCGGTCCTCACGGTGTCCACGATGCAGGCCGGCTCCGCGCCCAACGTGATTCCGGAGACGGCCACGATTGGCGGTACGCTGCGCGCCGTCGATCCGGCCACGCGGTCGCTGCTGGCTGACGAAATGCGACGGGTGGCGCATGGCATTGCCGCCGCGCACGACCTGATTGCCGATGTGCACATCGAACTCGGCCCTCCGCCCATCGTGAACCCCGCGAACCAGACCGGGTGGGCGCATGAGGCGGCCGTTGCACTGCTCGGGGCCGATGCCATTGTTCCACTCGGCATCACCAACATGGCTGGCGAAGACTTCGCGTATTACATGGAGCGCATACCCGGTGCCTTTCTCCGCATTGGCGCGCGGGAGCCGGGCGGCGTTGTGACAGCGGCCCATACACCGCGATTCTTTGCGGCAAATGGTAGCCTGTTTGTTGGCGCAGCACTGCTCGCGGAAACGGCGCGGGTGGCGTCGGCGGCGATGACTACACTTTCCACGGAAGACCAATGACACAGCTACCCGCTCGCCGGCTCGCCATCCTCGCGCTTCTCATCCTGCCCGCATCGCCGGCGTTGGCGCAGAGTGGCCGATTCGATCTTCAGAAAACGAAAACGGTGTTGACCGGACTGGTCGAGAAGACATTGCGTGACAACGGCATTCCGTCGATGTCCATCGCGCTGGTGCGCGGCGACTCGATCGTTTGGACCGCAGCGTTCGGGTACGCAAACATGCGCACCAAGACGCCGGCGACCACTGAGACGATTTATAGCACCGGATCTTCGTTCAAGTCGGTCACGGCAACGGCCGTGATGCAACTCGCCGAGCAGGGCAAGCTCAAGCTGGACGATCCGATCAATAAGTACCTCGGCGATGCCAAGGTGAAGGATTCGAGTTCCACGCCGGTCACCTTCACGCACATTCTCTCCCATTGGTCCGGCCTCAAGAACGGCGCGGAGACGCAACCAATCTGGGGTCGGAGACTACCGAGCACCCTCGAGGGTTTTACGTCCGCACTGACCTGGGTGCGTGCCCCAGAGACGAAGTGGGAGTACAACAACTTTGCGTACGGCACGGCAGGACTGCTCGTGCAGAAGATCTCCGGCGTCGAGTACGAGAAGTACATGGTTGACAACATCCTGATGCCACTCGGCGTGACCACGCCGCATCCGGTCTATCCATCGCCAGAGATGGTTGAGCGCATGGCGCTTCCGTACAGCGCCGGCGGCACCTTCGGCAAACCAGCGCCGGTGGCGCAGGTGCACTTCGACGTCTATCCTGCCGGTGACATCTATCTCAGGGCGGCGGACATGGCTCGCTACCTCATTGCGCAGCTCAACGGCGGCGTCTTTCAGGGCAAGCGAATCCTGTCAGAGGCGTCCGTGCGCGAGATGCACACGGCGCGCTTCGGTGGAGATTATGGATTTGGATTCTGGATGGTGCGTGACACCGCGAGCGGGCATACGCTCATCCACCACGGCGGCGCAATCGCGGGACAGCGCGCGTTCCTGATCGGCGACCTCGATGCGAAAGTCGGCGTGTACTACATGACGAATTCCGACTTCCTCCCCGATGGGACCCCACCCGTGCAATCGGAGATCGTCTATGCCGCGCTCAAACTCTTGCGCGGCGAGAACTACACTCCTCGTGCCGAGACGAAAGGCATCGCCGTTAACGAGACGCTGCTCGCCAGCTATGTGGGTACCTACAGTGTCGGTGGGGCGACCATCACCGTCAGCCGCATCGGTCGGGCTCTCGCGTTTCAGCAGAACGGCCAGTCGACCATCACCGAGTTGCTGCCAGTGACCGCCACGCGTTTCCTGCTCCGCGGCAGCACGATTGCGGTCACGTTCGAAGGTGATGCAGGACGCATCGAACGACTGGTCGTGGAAGCCGGCGGCCAACGCCAAGTCGCGACACGCCGCAAGTAGTTGGGCGTTTACTGCACGCCGTCGAAGTACTCCACGATCAGCTGCGCCACTCGCCCGATGTGATCCTCGGCCTCAGCATACGAGCCGCGGATGCCGTTGAGGAAGAACGCGACCACGATCGGGCCGCTTCGCGCGTAGATGATGCCCACGTCGTTCGCGAGCACCGGCGGGAAGTCGCCGGTTTTGTGGCCCACCGGCACCGCGAGGAAATGCGGCAACCGACGCGCGCCCGATTGCTGCGCTCTGAACATCTGCAGCATGTCGGCGCACGCCGCCTTTGATGCCACCGCGGGCCGTGCGCCATCGCTACACCGCTGAATGTCTTCGAGCATGCGCCCCGTGGCGCGTGGAGTCATGCTGCCCAGCCAGTGTGTCGGATCGTTGATTGTTTTGTCGTCGCGCTGGGTTGCCTGCAGCGCTCCATACTTCGCGAACAGCTCACCGGTCGTCATCGTGAGCCGCAGGGGATCGTAACCCGCACGCGTGATCATGGCATTTACCGGGCCGATGCCGCCGACCTTCCCGATCGCCAGGTCGGTCGCGGTGTTGTCGCTCGTGATGATCATTTGCAGCAGCACGTCGCGAAGTGTGGGCTGCAGTCCGGCATCGTGGTAGCGGAAGACGCCCGATCCGCCGCGCACATCAGCCGCCTGGATCGTGATGCGCTCGGCCAGTGACAGCTTGCCCTGGTCGGCGAGCTGGAACGCCAGCAGCATCACCGGGATCTTGATGACGCTCGCGCTGTTGAAGACCCGGTCGGCGTTCACCGCCGCCTCTTCGCCCGTGGTCAGGTGCTTCACCCACACGCCGGCCGTGCCGGGTACTCGAGCCAACTCGGCATCGAGCAAGCGCTGCAAACCACTCGCGGCGCGCGACGACGACTGCTGGGCCGCCAACGGCGTGGCGAGGCGGAGCGCAACGACAGCGCAGACGAGAGCAGCGATGCCGGCGGATTTCACGGTGTGAGGCGTCATGTGGGAAGCGAGTTGTGCCGAGGTGGTGGTGCGTTGGTCGCGTGCGAGGTGCTGTCAGTTTACGAGCGAAACGGTCATGGCGCGCTCTTATTTTGTATATAAATCGGTAAACCGCGTACCTCAGCCTCCGTAAGCACGTGCGCGGCGCGGGAGCGTGACGTGCGGGAGTCGCTTACGTCTGAAATCCCAGCGCTTTCGCGACGTTACGCTGCGCCAGATCGAGCGTGAGAAACGTGAGCGCGGACGGATCGGGTGACAGGTACAGGGCGGTGGCCAGATGCCAGCAGTCGGCGCCGCGCACATATCCGGCCTCGAGCACGCGCGCGATCTCGTCGGAGAGTGCGCGGTCGGGCGCGATGAGCGACAGGTCGGCGTGAAACGCGTCGGTGATCTCGCACTGTTCGCGTCGAAGTGCGCTGAACACTTCAGCCTCGAGCAACGTGGATGAGACGACAAGTGAAAAGCTCCGGCGTCGCGCGAGCATCGGTTTGGCGCCGGACTCGCCGAACGCCGCGGCGACAACGCAGGAGCTGTCGATGTACGCCGTGCTCATTCGCGCTCGTCGAGAAAGCGACGAAGCGCGCCGGCCTTTCGTGGGCCCACGGGATACACAGTATCGCTGCGCGCGGGTCGCTTCGGCGGCAACAGCACGCCACGCGAGCTCAACTCCGCGACCCGCTCCTCGAGCGTGTGCGGTCGTGTGGCGGGATCGATGGGCCGCAGCTCGGCGGCTGGCTGGCCATGTACGGTGATGATGACGGTACGTCCTTCCCGTACTTGCTTCACCAGCGCCGACAGCTTGGCCTTGGCTTCGTAGAGCGAGTATTCGTCAGGCATACCATCAGTCTAGTCTGGTCAGACTATACTCGCAATCGGCTGGCGGTCTATTCCACGTACGGCTGAGATTGTGAGCTTCCATCGTAGACTCATAATTATGAGTAGTATAGACTCATTATATGACTCAACGACTGCAGGTCCTCCTCGAGGACGACGAATTCGCCGAGATTCGCCGGGTGGCCCAGCGCGAGCGGATGACGGTGGCCGAATGGGTGCGACAGGCGCTGCGGGCGGCCCGCCAGGATGCCCCGGCGGCTGATCCGCGTCGGAAACTGTCGGTGGTTCGCGAGGCGGCGCAGGGCGCGTATCCGGTGGGCTCGTTGCCCAGCATGCTCACGGAGATCGAGTCCGGATATCTGCTGGACGGCGTGGGTGAATCGCCGGGCTCCGGCGCATGATCAGCCGGGAATTGCTCGAGCCCGAGAGCACGGTCTTCATCGATTCGAACGTGCCGATGTATCTCATCGGGGCGCCGCATCCGCACAAGGAGACCGTGCGGCGCATGCTCGAGGCCTCGATTGCTCGCGGCGATCGGTTGGTAACGGACGCCGAGGTCTTTCAGGAAATCCTCCACCGCTATTTCGCCATTCGTCGCCCCGATGCCATTCAAGCGGCGTTCGACGTGCTCCACGGTGTGGTGGACGAAATCTTTCCCGTCGAGCTGCCCGACGTGGAGCAGGCGAAGACACTGATGCTGAGCGTGACGTCCTTGTCGGCCCGTGATGCGGTGCATGCGGCGATCATGAAACGGCGCGGCGTGCGCCGTCTCATGAGTCTCGATGCCGGCTTCGATGCGCTCCCGTGGGTGGAGCGCATCGGGCGCTAGGCGCCGAGGTGCGCGTGCTGCGGGTTGCTTACTGCGGCGGCACCGGCCCACGCGGGCTCGGTGACCGGGTACGTCACCGCGCTTTCGTCTGCAGCGGAATCAGATCGGCCCGATCGCGTAATCGATCAGCACCCCATTCACGAACGACGCGAGCACTTTCTTGCCGTCGTGGATATAGCTGCGCTTCATGAGCGTGAGCACGCCTTCCTTCGATTCGCTGGCCGTATTGGCGGGGCCGAGCAGTGCCTCGACGTCAGCGAGCAACAGGCCTTGGCGCACCGACGCGAGCGCACTGCCGCCGGCCGCCGGCCGACTGCCGGCGTTGTCCGCCGCCATGGGCGCGCTGGTCATCGCGACGCCGGGAAAATCGATATAGGCGGCAAGTGCTTGCATCACGCCCGCGGGGGTCATCGCGTCCGACGGCACGGCGGGCTTGTACCGGATGTTGAAGCGACTGCCGCTGACTGAACGTTTCGATCGCAAGTTGACCTCGCGCAACTCGTTCGCTTGTGCCGCCTGCGCACGCGCTTGCGTGTTTTCCCGTTCGCGCGCGGAACGTGTGTCGTTCAGTTCACGCTCGAAGGCCTTTTTCTTCGCCGCGTTTGGTGCTGTTTTGACCGAGTCCCGCAGGGCGCGTTCCCGCTGGCTTTCGCCGGCCTGGGACGCCGAGATGTCGGAACCGGCGTTGTCAAACAGCGTGCCGTATCCGCCCCCGCCAAGCTGGAATTCAATGAGGTCGCGCTTGACGACGATCTTCGTGACCATCACCTGCTGCCCCATCTTGAGCGCGACCGTGAAGTCCTTGGTGCGATCGGCTACGTCGCGAAAAGACACCGGAATGGCTTCCTGGGGGTACACGTCCACGCCGCGGCTCGTGCCCGGCATGTCCAGTTTGACGGTGACCGTTTTGCCTTCGAACGCGGTGCGCAGGGCGTATTCGCCTTGAGCGAGGGCAGAGGATGCGGCCAACGTGCTGGTGATGACCGACGCAATGACGGCAACGGACAGGCGACGCATGTGATGTTCTCTCAGGGGGGAATTACAGCAGAGTCTGGTAGAGTATACTCGGCGGTCCCGTGCCTCGCGAGGGCTGTTGCCTTCCCCCGTATGCGGCGCGGGCTGCACGGCGGCCATTCCATGTCAAACGGCTGCCGCCGGATCGCTCCGGCGGCAGCGCCATACACCGTGCTTACTGCGGCGGCACCGGCCCACGCGGGCTTGCCACGCGCGGATCGCGCATCCACTCCTGATTGTCCACGCGGATCACGCTCTTCGGGCGCAGGTTCCACTCGAAGAAGGT
>CAMBRJ010000179.1 GCA_945870175.1 Gemmatimonas phototrophica | reverse complement strand
CCGGGGTTCATCGACATTCACGCGCATTGGGGCGGTGCCGGCGCGCTGCTGCAGCCGGAGTCCACCAACGGCTTCGCCAACCTCGCGATGGGGATCACCACCATCCGCGACCCGCAGGTCACCCCGGATATTTTCGATATCGCCAACCTCGTGGAGGTGGACGGTGTCCCGAGTCCACGCGTCTTCTCCACCGGCCCCGGCATTGGCGCCGGCACCAACTTCCAGTCGCTCGACGACGCCCGTCGCCTGTTGCGCATGTACCGCGACGACTACGGTACGGTGTACCTCAAGTCGTATCAAACGGGCACCCGACAGCAGCGACAGTGGCTGGTGGAAGCCGCGCGCGAGTTGGGGCTCATGCCCACCACGGAAGGAGGCGCCGACGGCAAAGAGGATCTGACGCACATCATCGACGGCTTCAGCGGGCTCGAACACGCGATCCCGGAAGCGCCCATTCATGATGACATCGTGCAACTGATGGCCCGCACCGGCATCACCAACACGCCCACCCTCGTGGTCGCGTTTGGTGGCGCGCTGCCGATTTATCGGTTGCTCGCCGAGGAACGGCCGCACGAAGATCCGCGCATCAACCGCTGGTTCCCCGATGGCGCGCTGTTCCAGCGAACCTCCGCGCGCTTGCTCTGGTTTCCGCCGGAAGACTACAACGAGCGTGAAGCGGCAGCCGGCGCGGTGGATGTCTTGCGCGCCGGTGGCCACATCGGACTTGGCGGGCACGGTGAAGTGCAGGGGCTCTCCAACCACTGGGAGATGGGACTGCTCGCCGATGGCGGCATGTCACCGCACGAAGTGTTACGCGTGGCCACCATCGAAGGCGCACGCGCGATCGGACTCGATGCCGATCTCGGGTCGATTGAATCGGGGAAGGTCGCCGATCTGGTGGTGCTCGACGCGAATCCGCTTCAGTCCATTCGTAACAGCCGCGCTATCGCGTATGTCATGAAGGGTGGCACGCTGTATCGCAGCAGCACGCTGGCGCGCGTGTGGCCCAATCCGGCACCACTCACGCTGCCATGGTCGCTGCGCCGTGAGCCGCTGCCGTCGGCGGCCGCGGTGGACACGCTCGTGCGACGCGCGATGGAAACCGCTCGGATTCCCGGACTCGCCATCGCCGTGGTGCGGCGCGGCGAGGTGGTGGTGTCGCGTGGATTCGGCGCAGCCGAATTGGAGAACCGGACGCCCGTTACCGATGCCACGATGTTTCAATCGGGATCGCTGGGCAAACAGTTCACGGCGGCCGGCGTGCTGTCGCTGGTCGAAGAAGAAAAGATCGCGCTCGACAGCTCGGTGCGGCACTATCTCCCCGAGGTGCCGGCCAGCTGGCAGGCCATCACGATTCGTCATCTGCTCAGTCATCGCGGCGGTGTTCCCGATTACACCAGCGACGGCTTCGACTATCGCAAGGATTACACCGACGCCGATCTCATCGCGATGGCGTCGGCGCTGCCGCTCGAATTCCCTGCTGGCACGCGCTGGAATTATTCCAACACCGGCTACGTGATGCTGGGCATCATCATCACGCGCGTCACGGGGCGTCCATACGACGAGTTCCTTCGCGAGCGGATCTTTACACCGGCGGGGATGCCCACGATTCGCGTGATCACCGAAGCCGATGTCGTGCCGAATCGCGCGCACGGGTACCTGATCACCGCCTCGGGGTGGGAACATGCCGCATGGGTCGCGCCGCGACTGAATACCACGGCCGATGGCTCGATGCTCGTCTCCATTCGCGACCTCATCGCGTGGAACGCGGTGGTGAGCACGCGACGGCTGCTGCGCCCCGAAAGCTGGACGCTGATGCTCTCGGCCAGCCGCTTGCCCACTGGACGCGACTATCCCTACGCCCTTGGCTGGTTCCTGGGCGAGGCCGGCGGACATCCCATGCAGGAGCATGGGGGCACGTGGCAGGGATTTGTGTCGCAGTACACGCGCTTCCCCGATCAGGACCTGGCCGTCATGGTGCTCTCGAATGCCCGTGCCATGGCACCGGCCACGCTCGCCATGCAGGTGGCTGCACTCTATGACTCGTCGCTGGTGCCCACGCCGCCACCCAGTGTCGCGATTCCCGATCGAGAGCCGCAGGCCACGGCCGCCGTGCAGGCCATCCTTGCGCGCGTCGCGGCCGGATCGCTGGCGCTCGAGGATTTCGAAGTCGTGCGGCAAACGATTTTTCCGCGCATGCGTGTGGCACTCACCGCGGCCGTGCAAGGGAAAGGCTCGCTCACTCGCCTCGAGCTGCTGGCGCGACGCGAGATCGGCGACGATGTCGAACGACAGTACTTTGCGTGGTTCGGCCCGCAACGCTTCCGCGTGCTCGTCACTTTGGGACCGCTGGGGAAGTTGACGGCACTGCGCATTACGCCGGAGCAGCCATGAACCGCGCAGCCGTTGCCGCAACGTCGCGCCACGGGCGTGGCGGCAGGACACTCGTTGCGTGTCTGATCGCGGTAAGTGTGGCGTGTAGTCCGGCGGCGCCCGCCTACGATGTACTGCTCACCGGTGGCACCGTAGTGGACGGCACCGGCGCCGCGCGCCGCGTGGCGGACGTGGCGATCCGTGGCGATCGCATCGTGGCCATCGGGGCATCGCTTCCGCAACGTGGCGCGGCGCGCGTGGTCAACGTGAGCGGACAGATCGTGTCGCCGGGGTTCTGGGACAACCATGCCCATCTCGTCACGCTCGCCGATCATGGGCTGGCCGAGAATTTCGTGCGGCAGGGGATCACCACCGTGCTGGCGCCGCTGCATTCACAGGATCAGCCGTTCCCGATGGACCAGTATCGGTCGCGGGTGAAAATCGCGCCGAATGTCGGGCTCTTCGCCGGCCACACCTGGATCCGCAAGCGCGTCATGGGTCTCGCCAACCGCGGACCAACGGCGGTAGAACTCGCGTGGATGCGCGCGCTAGTGGACTCCGCCATGACGCAGGGTGCGCTCGGACTGTCCACGGGATTGGAGTACGTGCCGGCCACGTACGCGAACGTCGATGAAGTTGCGGCGCTTGCTGAGGTGGCGGCGCGCTATGGCGGGATCTACGTCACCCATCTGCGGGACGAAGGACCGGCGGTGATGGACGCGTTGCGCGAAACGCTCGAGGTGGGGCGGCGTGCGCGGATTCCGGTGCAGATCAACCATCTCAAGGTGACCGGTGCGGCGCAGTGGGGGTGGAGTGTGCGCATGCTGGCGCTGCTCGATTCCGCACGTGCGGCCGGGATGGAGGTGGCCGTCGACGTGTATCCGTATACGGCGTACAGCACCTATTCCGACCTGATGTTTCCGCCCTGGGCGTTGGCCGATGGCGCACCGGCCTTCGCGAAGCGTGTGGCCGACCCGGCCACCCGCGCACGGATGGTGCAGGAGATGCGCGTGCGCTTTCCGCAGCAGGCGGGCGCTGAGCCGTCGTCGATTCAGTTTCGTGAGGTGTCGTTCGATGCCTCGCTCGCGGGGAAGACGCTGGCTGACTATCTCGTGGCGGCGGGACAGCCAACCACGGTAGAGGCAGCCGTCGAGGCCTTGATCGCGTTGCAATTGCGTGGCGGCTTCATTGGCATCTTTCACGGCATGGACGACGCCGATGTGGCGCGCTTCCTCACGCACCCGGGCACCATGGTGGAGACCGACGGGGATCTCGTGACGTTCGGGCGCGGTTTTCCGCACCCACGGAGTTATGGGTCCTTTCCCCGCGTGCTGGGGACCCACGTGCGCGAGCGGCAACAGCTCACCCTCGAAGTGGCCGTGCAGCGTATGACCTCACTGCCGGCGCAGTGGCTCGGCATTCGCGATCGCGGCACGCTCGCGGTTGGCCAGCGGGCGGATATCGCCGTGTTCAACGCCGAAGCGATCGCCGATCGGGCCACCTACACCGCGCCGCATCAGTGGCCGGAGGGGATCCAATTGGTGGCGGTGAATGGCACGGTGGTGTTCGAAAACGGGCGCATGACCGGCGCGCTCCCGGGTGCGTTCCTCACCCGGGGGCGGGCCGCGCGCTAGCCGATCCGCTTCAGCCGTTGCGAATCACGTGCAGGAAGGTGTCGACTTCGGCGCGCATGCGATCGGCCATGTGGGACAGATCGTCGGCGGCGCCAAGCATCTGTCCCGCCGCGTCGCTCGTGTCACGAACCGCGGTGGACACGGTCGTGTTGCTCTGGGCCACGTCGCGGGTGCCCAGCGCGGCTTCCTGAATGTTGCGGCTCACCATGTCATTGGCCTGACGCTGTTCCACCACGGCGCCGCACACGGCCGACGACAGGTCGTTCACGCGTCGCACCGTGGTGCCGATACCCTCGATGGACTGCACGACGTCGTCGATCGCGGTCTGAATCGTGAGCACCTGCGCTTCGATCTCGCCGGTGGCGTCGCCGGCGCGTCCCGCCAGGTTCTTGACCTCGCCCGCCACGACGGCGAACCCGCGACCCAGTTCCCCGGCGCGTGCGGCTTCGATCGCCGCATTCAGCGCGAGCAATCGCGTCTGGCTCGAGATGTCGTTGATGAGCTTCACCACACGGGTGATCTGCGCTGAGGCTTCGGCCAATGTGCGTACCTTGCTGGTGGTCTCTTCCGATGCAATGACAGCGGTCTGCGAGATCCTGCGCGTCTCGACCGCCTGACGCTCGATCTCCGTGACGGTGACGGTGATCTCTTCCGCGGCGGCGGCCACCGAGTCGATGCCGCGGCTCGCCTGCTCGGCCGCCGCCGCCACCGACGTGCTGTGCTGCGACGCGCTATCGGCGGCGTACGACAACCCCTGCGCGGTGGCGCGCGCGCCCGTGGCTGCCGTGGCCAGATCGTTCACCACACCCATGATGGCGATCTCGAACGTTTCGGCGAGCTGCAGTCGTGCCGTTGCCGCGTCTTTCAACTGCCCGGCGCTGCGCGCCATCTGATCGTTGGCCGTGTTGATCACGGTCGCGGCGTTCCGGTAGGTCCCCAGCAGACCTCGCGTCAGCACGCGCCGATAAAACTTGCCGTCCGAGGCATGCTGCAGCGATGCGGTCGATTCGCGAACGAAGGCGTCCGACAGGTCGAGCAGATGATTTACGGCCTGGGCGAGTTCGCCGAGCGGGCCCGTCGGGTCAATCCCCATCGCGCGCGGTTCGAGGTTACCTGACGCCGCCTGTTGGGCGACGAGCGTAATGGCCTTGATGCCAGTCTGGTAATGCGCGAGTTCAGCCTGAAGCGCTTCGACGTCGGTGACGGCGTCCGGAGAGTATGCGGTCGTCATGATTAGAGGCTCCACACCCATTCGTCGTAGCTCTTCTGCTGCTCACGCAGCGCTCCCTCAAGCGTGGCGTACGACGCCCTCAGCCCAGTCGGTCGGTCCGCCTGGCGTCGCTCCTCAACCAGGAGTGCGTCGTACAGCGGCAACACCTTGGCAATCTTGTCGCGATCGGGCACGCGGCGGCTCGAATGAAAACCGATGATCGAGCCGTCCGGTCCGCGTGTGGGCGTCATGTGCGCGAGAACCCAGTAGTTGTCGCCGGTGCACGCCAGGTTGTTCACGTAGGCAAAGACTTCGTGGCCGGCGAGCAGGCGATCCCACGCGTACTTGAACACCGCACGCGGCATGTCCGGATGGCGGATCATGCTGTGCGGGGCGCCAAGGCAGTCCGCTTCCGTGTAGCCGGACACGCGAAGGAACACGTGGTTGGCGTACGTGATCTTTCCGGCCACGTCGGTTTTGCTGACAATGATCTCGTCTTCACCGAACACGCGTTCGCGGCCGGTCGGCGTAATGGTGGAGCGGGCCAGGCGCATCGGAGGTCACCTCAAAAGGAAACGTGCACGGGCGTCAGTATGAGGTAGCGGCCGCTGCCGCCCACTCCTGCGTAAGGGAAAACCTGTCACGACGTAGCCCACCGAACCGAACGGTGGCGTATCTTAGGGGATTGCCACTTTCCCCTTCGCCGGAGACGCTCGCGTGACGCCTCGCCTGCCGTACCGCCTGACACGCTGTTTCGCCCCGCTCGCGGCCTTGACGCTGATCGCGTCGAGCGCCCCCCTCGGCCGTTCGCTCCTCGCGCAGGATCGCCCGGCCCCGGAGGCTGAGACGCTGCCGCTCAAGACGGCGCGCACCCACACGTTTACGACTACGAAAGGGAGCTGGCTGTCCCTCGACGTGTCGCCCGACGGCTCGCAGCTCGTGTTCGATCTGCTCGGTGACCTGTACACCATGCCGATCGCCGGCGGCAAAGCCACGCGACTCACCAGCGGCATGGGATTCGACGCGCAGCCGCGCTTCTCGCCCGACGGCCGGAAGGTGGTGTTCGTGTCCGACCGCTCCGGCGGCGAGAACGTCTGGATTCAGTCGCTCGACGGGAAGGACACCACGCAGGTCACGAAGGGGAACAACAACAGTTACGTGTCACCGGAGTGGACGCCGGACGGCGCGTACGT
>CAMBRJ010000178.1 GCA_945870175.1 Gemmatimonas phototrophica | reverse complement strand
TCGGTCGATGTTGCGCCTCGCGATCCACGCGTCGTGATTCCAGTATACGAGCGCCACGACCAGCGCGGTGCCCACGGCGGCCGTGCGACGGAACAAGCGCCCACTATCGAGTGCTCGCGCCACCTCGACCGCGAGCAGCACGAGCGCGGCGGCCACCACCATCATGTACGCCTGCGCATACAGCCTCGCGGTGGTGAATCCATACGCGGCTTCGTACAACAGCACGCGACGAAAGGCCGAGCCGAGCAGTAGCAGGACCGCGAGGATAAGCGCGTACGCTACGAGGCGCGCCAGGCGCTCATGCCGATCACGCTGCCCAAAGTGTTCGGCGAAAAGAATGAGCACTACGCTGGCCGAGGCGACGATCGTGAGCTCGGCAAATCCCCGTCGCGCATACTCGGCGAACGTCATGCCAGGTGCCGTCGCACGCGGCTGCGAGCCGAAGAAATAGCCGAGCTGCAGGGCAAGAAAGAGCCAGAGCAGGGCCGTGACGGCGGCGAGGAGCATGACGCGTTCCGTGGCGCCAAGCCAGCGCACGGGTTCGCGATCCGTCGTGGCCAACGGCGCTGCGCTGTCCGAGAGGGCGTAGCCGTAGGCGCCAACGACCAGCCCCAGCAGGGCGGTAAAGAAGATGACGCGCGGCAGGAATTCCCAACTCGAGAAGAACGCGTCGGCGGCATCCCGCCAGCGCGCGAAGGTGGGGTCGGCCTCCGCCAGGAGAAGCGCAAAGACGAGTAACACGGGCAGTGTCAGGGCGAGGCCACGGACCCACGCGCGGGCTCGCGTCGATCGGATCTGCTCGGTGGCCTCCGCGGCGCGACGCAGCGCGTGCGGCACCGCGCGAAACAGCGCCACGGGCGGTGCCGTCGCGGCGAAGCGGGCGGTGATGCGGCGCGGCGAGGGATCGACCGCCAGCAGCATTTGCATGGCGAGTAGCACCACCACGGCTGCACAAATCACGACGTGCAGCACCTCGCTCGCCGTGATCGTTGCCGCACCGGCGATCAGCGTGGCCGCGGCGCCAAGCCTCGGCACGAGCGTTCCGCTGCGCTGGGCGTGTCGGTCGCGATGGAGGGCGGTCAGTCCCGTCGCGGCCGCGCCGGTCCAGAGGAACCAATTGAGACCGGGCCGGGCGTCGAACATCACCCAGGCCCCGAGGGCGGCGACGGCCGCCGCGGTCGCCCAGAGGCGCCCGGCGGGTTGGGTGGCGGGGTCGACGTCGTGGCGGAGTACGTCTCGATTCGAAGGCATGGTGAGAAGTATCGGACAAGGGGTCCGCAATAACAAGTACTTTGTGCTATAAAGTCTATCGGCGGCCTCGTCGGCCTGCACGGGGCGTACGCTAGCTTCGCAGAGCGAGAAGGATCTGGATCGCACGGGATGCTGGTCGTTCATCACCCCCACGTGGCACTCGAATGACTCGTGCGTCTGTCGTCGTGTTCTTCGCCGCCGCGTGTGTCGGTTGCACCGCGCCGAGTCCGCGCGGCGCGACGCTCAAGGTGTCGTACTACGCGCAGGATTCGGCGTTCGCCAGTGCGGAGCCCTTGCGCGTGTCGGTGGGCTCTGGCGCGCAGCTCCGAAGTCTGCGCGGCATTGAGCTGGCGCCGTACCATCCGTTCTTCGTGTCGGGCGAAATGCCGCTGGATAGCGGTGTGACGTGGCCGATCACCGTGGTCATGCTTGGTGCAAACGCCGACACGGCGGCGACCGCGCAGCTCAGCGTCGGTCCGGTGGAGCCAGCCATGTCGTACACGCTTGGAGTCACGGCCGGCGGTCGCCATCCGTTGCGTGCCGCGTCCCGGTGCGGCGAACACGTCGCCGTGCCGATGCGGCGGGCGGGCGGCGCGCTATCGCGTGACTCACTCTACGTGAGCATCAGTGGGATGCGCGGTGGCGTCGACTGCTGAGCGTGGATGCGCGCTGACGTCAGTCGCTAGTCGCGAGCCACAACTCCGACAGCGCGACGTCCGCGCGAAACGCGGTCTTCGCCGCCACGATGCCGATGCGCATGATGCGGCTGACATCCAGCGGCGTGGAGATCGATACGGGCGTAAACGCTCCCCAATCACACACGACGTGGGTCCATTCGCCGGACACCGGCAGTGGCGCGCGATAGTACTGCCGGGGCACGCGCGTGTCGGCGGTGCGCAGATGCACGAAGTACGACCCGGGGGTGCCGCACACGCTGAGCGCAACGCCGCGAAATCCCTGCGCGTTCAGGCCGATGCCGGGCGGATCGCCGAGCGAGCACGCCGCTTGAATGAATCCGCCGTTTTGTTCGAGCGAAACGTTGCCGGTGAGATGGAGGGCATGGCGTCCGTTCACGGTTGTCATCGCGCCGTTCGCGATACTCATGCCGCCCATGACGCGATCGGAAAACACCGACCACCGTCGGGTCATCAACGCCGGCCCCGCGTCGAAGTCGTCGAGACGTCGCGGGACCGGCGCGATGCGTTCGCTCACTTGGGGGTGCGAGCCTTCCAGAGCGCCAGCAGTGCTGTCTCACGCTCCGGCGTAAAACCCGTCTTGATCGCGGCCTGTCGTTCAGCCGGCAGTGTCTTCCACCACGCGAGCGTGTCGCGCGCGGTGTCTTCCATCGAGCGCACCGTGAGTCCCGCCTTGAGTTCGGGCGTGATGTCGAAGCGGGCAAAGCCTGCCGTGCGTCCACGCATCACCTGGAACACCGGCAACTCTTTGCCATAGGGATTGGCGCCGTTCGCGCGCAGGAAGTCGGCATCGACCCAGGTGTACGTGGGATTGCCGCCGACCCCCTTCTGAATGCGCGACACGAACTCCCTGAACGGCATCCCGCCCTGTGGGCCGACACCGTTGAATACGCCGAACGTGCGGTTCTCGACGAGCGTGATGCAGAACTTCACGAGATCGCGTGCATCGATGATCTGCACGTGGTCGCTGCCATCGCCCGGCACCAGCACGTTGCCGCCGCGCGCGATGCGCACCGGCCAGTTCGTGAAGCGATCGGTGTCGTCCTCGGGGCCCACGATGAGACCCGGACGCACCACCGTGACGCGCCCCGGCATTCCCGCATGGGCCGCCTTTTCGGCGTACGCCTTGGCGTGTCCGTAGCTGAGCGGCTTGCCGGCTTCGATCGGCGAATTCTCGAGCGTGAGCACCGGTGCCTCGATCGACATCGGCACGCGGCTGAGGTCCTGATAGACCGAGCGCGTCGAGATGAACAGATACTGATCGACGTTGTCTTTCAGCAGGTCGACCGAGAGCTTCACCCAGTCGGGTGCACTGGCCAGCGAGGCCGACTCGTCGATCACGGCATCCCACTTCCGTCCCTTCAGCGCGCTGAGGTCATTCGCGCGGTCGCCGGCCAGTTCCTCGACATCCTTGCCGAACATGCCCGGCGCGCTCTTGCCACGATTGAAGATCGTGACCTGATGTCCGCGCTTCAGCGCCTCGCGGACATCGTGCGGACCGACAAAACCGGTGCCGCCGAGAATAAGAATCTTTTTCGCCGCGCGTCCGGCCACGAGCACGCGCGGGTCGAACATTGATGCGGTACCCAGCGCCGCAAGACCGGTGCCGATGAATTCACGACGGCTGTACATGGGGCGTTGGGCTGAAGGACGGAAACAGCAAAGTGTTAGGCGAGCTCGAAGCGATCGAGGTGCATCACCTTGGTCCAGGCCGCCACGAAGTCATGCACGAACTTCTCCTTCGCATCGTCCTGCGCATACACCTCGGCGAGCGCGCGCAGCTGCGAGTTGGATCCGAAGATAAGGTCCGCACGCGTCGCCGTCCACTTCACGTCACCCGTGGCTCGGTCGCGCCCTTCGAACACCTCCTTCGAGTCGGCGATCGGCTTCCACGTGGTGCGCATGTCGAGCAGGTTCACGAAGAAATCGGTGGTGAGCGTCTCGGGGCGGTCGGTGAACACGCCATGCTTGGCCTGTCCCACGTTCGCGTTCAGCACCCGCATGCCGCCGACCAAGGCCGTCATCTCGGGCGCCGTGAGCGTCAGGAGCTGCGCCTTGTCGACCAGCAATTCTTCCGCGGTGACCGTGTACGCGGCCTTCTGGTAGTTGCGGAAGCCATCGGCCTGTGGCTCGAGCACCGCGTACGAATGCGTGTCCGTCTGCTCTTGCGACGCATCCATGCGGCCCGGCGTGAACGGCACCGTCACCGGCGTCCCCGCCTTCGCGGCGGCCGCCTCAATGGCCGCGCCGCCACCAAGCACGATCAGGTCGGCGATCGACACCTTCTTGCCGCCAGTCTGCGCCGCGTTGAACTGCTGCTGAATCGTCTCGAAGATCTCGAGCGCGCGCCCGAGCTTCACCGGCTGGTTCACTTCCCACTGCTTGGCCGGCGCAAGACGGATGCGCGCGCCGTTGGCACCACCGCGCTTGTCGGAGCCGCGGAAGGTGGAGGCCGACGACCACGCGGTGTTCACGAGCTGTCCGATGGACAGTCCCGACGCGAGGATCGTGCTCTTGAGGGACGCGATGTCGTGGGCGTCGATCAGAGCGTGGTCCACGGCGGGAATCGGGTCCTGCCAGATGAGCGATTCACTCGGCTGGAGCGGACCGAGGTAGCGCGTGCTCGGGCCCATGTCGCGGTGCGTGAGCTTGAACCAGGCGCGCGCGAACGCGTCGGCGAACTCTTCGAAGTTTTCGTGGTACCGCTTCGAGATCGCGAGATACGCCGGGTCGGTACGCAGCGCCATGTCGGCGGTGGACATCATCGGCGCATGACGCTTGGTCGGATCGTGCGCGTCAACCACCGTGGTGGCCGCGGCCGGATCGGTCGGCGTCCACTGATGCGCGCCGGCCGGGCTCTTGGTGAGCTGCCACTCGTAGCCGAGCAAGGTGGCGAAGTAGCCGCCGTCCCAGGTGGTCGGGTTTGGCTTCCAGGCGCCTTCGACGCCGCTGGTGATCGTATCGCCGCCCTTGCCGGTACCCATGCTGTTGGCCCAGCCAAAGCCCTGCAGTTCGATGCTGGCGCCTTCGGGCTCCACTCCCACATGGGCCGTGTCGCCGGCGCCGTGCGCCTTGCCGAACGTATGGCCGCCGGCCACGAGCGCGACCGTTTCTTCGTCGTTCATCGCCATGCGCGCGAACGTCTCGCGGATGTCGCGGGCGGAGGCCATCGGGTCGGGATTGCCGTTCGGGCCTTCCGGGTTCACGTAGATCAGACCCATTTGCACGGCTGCCAGCGGGTTCTCGAGCTCACGGTCGCCCTGATAGCGCTTGTCGCCCATCCACTCGGCTTCAGCACCCCAGTAGATGTCCTGCTCGGGTTCGTACACGTCCTCGCGGCCGAAGGCGAAACCGAAGGGCTTGAAGCCCATGGATTCCATGCCACAGTCGCCCGCGAAGATCATGAGGTCGGCCCACGAGAGCGCGTTGCCGTATTTCTGCTTGATCGGCCACAACAGACGACGGGCTTTATCGAGATTGCCGTTGTCGGGCCAGCTGTTGAGCGGCGCGAAGCGCTGCGTGCCCGATGACGAGCCACCGCGGCCGTCGGCCGTGCGGTAGGTGCCGGCGCTGTGCCACGCCATGCGCACGAACAGCGGACCGTAGTGACCGTAGTCGGCCGGCCACCAGTCCTGCGAGTTGGTCATGAGCGCGAACAGGTCCTGCTTGAGGGCCGCGACGTCGAGCGTCTTGAACGCTTCGGAGTACGTGAAGCCCGCGCCGAATGGATTGGAGAGGGGAGAGTGCTGGTGCAGGATGCCCAGATTGAGCGCATTGGGCCACCAGTCGCGGTTGGAGCGGCCGCCGACCGTCGTGACTGTGGGCGCTGCGGCGCCATGCATGACGGGGCACTTGCCACCGGTCCCTGAATTCCCTTCCATGTTGTGCTCCGATCGTGGCTACGGGTCGTGTGCGGCTCGGTCACCGACCGAGGGGCTGATCCATACAGCAGCTGCTCCATGGAAATTACGGGTGCGTGCTATAGCCCGCAATCAGGAAAATGCTATACAACCCATAGCTTTAGCTTATACTTGGACCATGGATACGATGCTCCTTCGCGCCTTCGTCGAAACCGCCGACGCCGGGTCGTTGAGTCGTGCGGCGCGGCACCTGTCCCTCTCGCAGCCGTCGCTCACGGGGCAGATTCAGCGGCTGGAGGCGCATTTGGGGACGCCGCTCTTCGACCGGCATGGGCGCGGAGTCACGCTGACCGAGGCGGGGAGCGCGTTGTATCCGCGGGCGCGGCGCATTTTGGACGAGGTGCGTGACACCGAAGACGCCATGCGGCGCGAGCGTCTGGACGGCGCGGGCACGTTAAGCATCGGGGCCATTCCGACGGTGGCGCCGTACGTGCTGCCGGCCGCGGTGCAACGGTTACGCACGCGTCATACGGCGATGCGTGTCGAGTTGCGCGAGGACTACAGTGCGGTGCTGGCCAAGCTGCTGCTGGATGGTGCGCTCGATGTGGTGA
>CAMBRJ010000177.1 GCA_945870175.1 Gemmatimonas phototrophica | reverse complement strand
GCTTCCTTGATGGCGAAGGCGAGCGGATCCCAGAACGGCACCGGCGCGCGCCCCTGTGCCCCGGTGAGGTACTCCGACCAGGGCTCAATCTTCGACGCGTACAGCGCGTCGGCCGCGGGACGGATCTGAAAGAGCACCGCATTCAACTTGAGCGCCGCGGCGCGGTCGAGCAGCGCCATGAGCTCGGCCTGCTGTTCGGCGGTGGACAGTGTGCGCTTGGAGGGCCAGTCGATGTTGGCCACCGACGCCACCCACACGCCACGGAACTCGCGCGCCAACGGCGGCGCCTCGGCGCTCACGACCGGACGGACACGCGCTGGTGTAGCCGACGCCGTACGACCCGGGGCCTCCGAACGCGACGGCACCGGTCGAGCGGACGTGGCGGGCTCGGCGGGCTTGGAGATCGGCGACGTGGACCGGCAGCCGAACACGGTCGACAGCGTCAGCAGGGCGCCCTTGGCCACCAGTGTCCGCCGACGCCTCACGCCAACTCCTTCAGCATGGCGCCGAGCACCGCCCCCGCGCGCTTGGCCGCTTCCGCAATGCGCGCCTCGGACTGGATGAACGAAATGCGGAAGAACCCTTCCCCACCGGCGCCGAAGCCGGAGCCGGGCAACACGATCACGCCGGCATCTTCGCGCAGTCGATCGGCGAACGCCGCACTGGCGATGCCCTCGGGCAACGGCATCCAGAGATACATCGTGGCGCTCGGCACATCCGCGGCGAAGCCGTTGGCGCGAAACGCGGTGACGGCCGCGTCACGACGCGACTGAAACACGGCGAGGTTCTGCGGCACGAACTCCGCCCAACTCTCGATGGCCGCCACGCCAGCCGCCTGAATGCCCATGTACTGCCCGGTATCGGTGAACGCCTTCACCTTGGCGAGCGCCGTGGCAATTTCCGGCTTCGCGACCGCCCAGCCACATCGCCAGCCGGTCATGTTGTACGTCTTCGACAGCGAGTGGAATTCGATCGCCACCTCACGTGCGCCGTCGATCTCGAAAATGCTGGGCGGCACGTATCCATCGAACCCCATCTCGGAGTACGCGTTGTCGTACACCAGCAGGATGTCGCGTTCCCGGCACACCTCGACCACCCGCTCGAGATAGTCGCGCGGCGCGATCGCCGCGGTCGGATTGTTCGGGTAATTGAGGTACAGAATCCGTGCGCGCGACAACACGTCCGCCGGGATCTCGTCGAGATCCACCAGAAAGTTCGTGCGGGGTCGCAGGGCGTACACGTACGGCGTGGCGTCACTGAGCAGCGTGCCACCGAGGTAGGCCTGGTAGGCGGGATCGGGAATGATCGCAACATCACCCGGGCCGGCGAAGGCAAAGGCAATGTGTGCGAGTCCTTCCTTGCTGCCCAACAACGGCACGATCTCCGTGAGCGGATCCACGCGCTGTCCGAAGCGCGTGTGCATCCAGGCAGCGACCGCCTCGCGGTAGCGCACCAGCCCCAGCCCGAATCCGTAGCGCTGCATGGCCGGCACCTCAGCCGCCCGCTGCAACGCGGAGACCGCGCCCGCAGGTGGCGCGAGATCCGCGTCGCCCGCGCCGAGATCGATGACATCGACGCCGGCTTCGATCAGTGCCTTCTTGCGCCCGGGAATGTGCGCGAGCGGATACGCGGGAAACGACGAAAAGCGTTTGGACAGGCGCGGCATGACCGTGGGTCGGGAGTAGAGATCGGCGTTACGACGTGGGCGGACTGTATTGCGCGTGCTGCGCATCGATCCAGCTCTTGTGGTACGCCGGGTCTTCGATCGCCATCGCGAGCTTGGCGACCTTGAGCGGCTTGAAGCTGTCCATCATCACGGCGAGTTCGTTGGTGTACTTCGCGCCGATCGAGGCTTCCGTGCGTCCCGGATGCGGGCCATGCGCCAGCCCATCCGGATGATGCGTAATCGAGCCGTACTCGATGCCCTTGCGGCTCATGAACTCGCTCGACGCGTAGAACAGCACTTCGTCCGAATCGACGTTGCTGTGGTTGTACGGCGCCGGAATCGCCTCAGGGTCGAAGTCGTACGGACGCGGGCAGAACGAGCAAATCACGAACCCATCACCCTGAAACGTCTGGTGCACCGGGGGGGGCTGGTGAATGCGGCCCACGATCGGTTCAAAGTCGTGGATGCTGAAGATCCACGGATAGAAATATCCGTCCCAACCCACCACGTCGAACGGATGGTGATCGAGCACCAGTTCGTTCAGCGCGTCATACTGCTTCACGAGAATCGGGAAGTCGCCCATCTCATCGTGTGGCGCGAGCTGCTGTGGACGGCGGATGTCGCGCTCCGAGAACGGCGCGCCCTCCAGCATCTGCCCGAAATTATTGCGATACCGCGACGGCACGCGAATATGCCCACGGCTCTCCATCACCAGCAACTTGGTGGCACCGGCGGCCAGATCGTGGCGCCAGCGATGCGTGATGTTGCGGTGAATCACCACGTAGTCGCCCGACTTGTACGGCAACTCGCCGAATACCGACTCTAGGACACCCGAGCCCTCCACCACGTACACGACTTCATCCGCCTGCGAGTTGCGAAAGAAGTGCGTGTCGTTCGTGTCGGGCTCGACATACAGCATCACGATGTCGCTGTTGAACAGCAGCGGCAGGCGATCGAGCGTGGCCGACCCGCCGGTGGTCACGCGCGACGTGAGGAAGTGCCGATGGCGCAGCGATGTTTCCGTATCGGCTTCCAGCACGAAGTCGCGCACCTTGCGCGCCGATTTGTATGTGGTGGGCGGATGCGTGTGATAGAGCAGCGACGAGGTTCCCACGAACCCCTCGTGCCCCATCAATTCCTCGGCGTACAATCCGCCATCGGGACGGCGAAAGACGATGTGTCGCTTACGCGGCACGGAGCCCAGCTGATGGTAGAACGGCATGGATTCCTCAGAGGTTGCCGCGGAGTTCCTGTTCGCGCTCGATGGCTTCGAACAGGGCCTTGAAGTTCCCCTTTCCGAAGCTCTTGGCGCCCTTTCGCTGAATGATCTCGTAGAACAGCGTCGGACGGTCCTCCACGGGCTTCGTGAAGATCTGTAGCAAGTACCCGTCGGGATCGCGGTCCACCAGAATGCCGAGGGCGGCCAGCGCGTCGATGTCCTCATCGATCTTCCCCACGCGCTCCTGCAACTCGGCATAGTACGACGTGGGCACCGTCAGGAACTCGACGCCGCGATCGCGCAGGGTCGCCACGGTGGTGAGAATGTCGTCGGTGGCCAAGGCCAGATGCTGCGCGCCCGGCCCGCCATAGAAGTCGAGATACTCTTCGATCTGCGACTTCTTCTTGCCCGACGCCGGCTCGTTGATCGGAAACTTGATCTTGTCATCGCCGTTGGCCATGACTTTCGACATGAGCGACGAGTACTCGGTGCTGATGTCGTCGTCGTCGAAGGTCATGAGATTGCGGAAGCCCATCACGGTGGCGTAGTAGTCGACCCAGCGATTCATCTGGCCAAGTTCGACGTTGCCGACGCAGTGGTCCACGTACTTGAGGCCGACGCTCTCGGGTTGATAGCGCGGCGAGATTTCGCGGAAACCCGGCAAGAAGAAGCCGCGATAGTTGCGACGCTCCACGAGCGAATGAATCGTGTCGCCATAGGTGCCGATGGCGGCGATGATCACTTCACCGTGTTCATCGCTGAACCGCTGCGGCTCCTGAATCGCGATGGCGCCACGTTCGACCGCGATCGCATAGGCGGCGCGGGCGTCGTCCACCCAGAGCGCGTAGTCGCGCACGCCATCGCCGTGCTTGTGCACGTGCGCCGCAATCGGCGAGTCAGGCTGGAGCGCCGTGGTCAGCACGAGGCGGATCTTCCCCTGCTGCAGGAGATAGCTGGCGCGGTCGCGCACACCGGTTTCCGGGCCGCGGTACCCGACCAGCTGATAGCCGAACGCCGAGCGGTAGTAGTGACTCGCCTGCTTGGCATTGCCGACATAGAACTCGAGGTAGTCGGTGCCGTTGATCGGGAACGCATCGTGCGCGATCCCCTGTTCGGGGATAGTCATCGTCGCCATGGAGCAGACCTCAGTTGTGATGGATGGACAGTCGGACACGCGAAATCGTACCGACGGCAGGTAGCCATCTCGAACTCAGATATGCGAACGCGGCAGCGCGCCGATCCAGGCGCGTTGCCGTTGGTCTTCCGAAAGCGGGTTCTTGCACATGCGACGATGCTCCACGAACGTGAATTTTCGGGGCCGGTCCGGCGGGATCCCTGTATGATAACCCCCGGGCGGGGCCGTCGTGCCGGCGAGTCGTGCCTACGAGCGGAGCTCGGGGAGGTCGGCAAAGAGCGCCAGCGCCGCCGGGTTGGCCAAGGCATCGGCGTTCTTCACCGGTCGGCCGTGCACCACGTCGCGGACCGCGAGTTCCGTGATTTTGCCGCTGATCGTCCGTGGGATGTCGGCGACCGCCACGATTACCTTCGGCACGTGATGCGGACTGGCGTGTTCACGGATGCGCTGGCGGATCGCGCGCTGCACGTCGTCGGTCAGCCGTTCGCCCTCGCGCAGGCGCACGAACAGCACGACGCGTGAATCGTCGCCATCAACGCCGAGTCGCTGCTCGATCACCAGTGACTCCAGCACCGCCGGAATCTGCTCGACCTGCCGATAAATCTCCGCCGTGCCGATCCGTACGCCACCGGGGTTGAGGGTGGCGTCGCTGCGGCCGTGAATGGTCAGGCCGTCACGCGCCGTGATCTCCGCCCAGTCGCCGTGGCGCCACACACCGGGGAAGTGCTCGAAATACGCGGCCCGGTACAGGGCGCCGTCGGGATCATTCCAGAAGGCCACCGGCATGCTGGGAAACGGCTTCGTGCAGACGAGCTCCCCCGGCGTTTCGCGCACGGACGTGCCCTCGTCGTCGAACACGTCCACCGCCATACCGAGCCCCCGCATCTGCAGCTCGCCGCGGTACACCGGCCCGGCGGGATCGCCCAAGGCGAAACAGCTCACGATGTCGGTGCCGCCGCTGATGCTGGCCAACCGTACGTCCGACTTGATCTGGGCATATACGAAATCGTAGCTGTGCGCCGCCAGCGGGCTGCCGGTGGACAGTATCGCGCGCAACGCCGACAGGTCGAACTGTGCACGCGGCTGCACGCCCTCCTTCTCGAGCACGGCCAGATACTTGGCGCTCGTGCCAAACACCGAGACACGCTCGGCCTCAGCCATGCGCCACAGAATGTCGGCCGACGGGGCCAGCGGCGCGCCGTCGTACAACACGATCGTACTGCCCGTGGCCAGCGCCGACACCAGCCAGTTCCACATCATCCACCCGCAGGTGGTGAAGTAGAAGATCGCGTCGTCGGGGCCGAGGTCGGTGTGCAGCGCCAGTTCCTTCCAGTGCTGCAGCAGCGTGCCGCCCGCGCCATGCACCATGCACTTGGGAAGCCCCGTGGTGCCCGACGAATACATGATGTACAGCGGATGATCGAACGGCAGACGCACGAACGTCGGCTCGCGATGCGCGGCGTACTGCGCCAGCACGTCGGTGAACAGGACGGCACCGGGGATACGCGTGAGTTCCGGTGTGGCGTGCACATACGGCACCACCCACACCGCCGCCAACGACGGCAGCGACGCGGCAATCTCACGCAGGCGTTCCAGACAGTCGATCTGCTTGCCGGCGTACCAGTACCCGTCGGCGGCGATCAGCACCTTGGGCGCGATCTGGCCGAATCGATCGAGCACGCCCTTGGTGCCGAAGTCGGGCGAGCACGATGACCACATCGCACCGAGCGACGTGGCCGCCAGCATCGCGACCACGGCCTGCGGCAGATTCGGCAGGTAGCCCACCACGCGATCACCCACGCCCACACCGGCCGCCGAGAGCGCCGCCGCGGTCGCGGCCACCTGCGCGGCCAGTTCGGCGAAGCTGATGCGTTGCTGCGCGCCGTGCTCGTTCCACGACACGATGGCCGTGCCGGCGTCGCGCCGACGCAGCAGATGCTCGGCGAAATTGAGCCGCGTACCCGTAAACCATCGCGGTCCGTGCTGCGGGTCGGGAGGGGCCATTCGCTCGCCCCCCACCAGGACATCGCTCCACGGCGCTTCCGCCGTACCGGGACCGTCGGCCATGATCGCCGCCGCTCTCCAAATCTCGGCCCAGAACGCCGCGGGGTGCTGCACCGACCAGCGCTGCATCCCGTGCGAATCCGTCACCGACGCATCGACCACGCCTCGCCCCTGCAGCTCGCGGCGAAACTGCGTGATCCGGGCGCGCTCGACGCGCTCCGGCGAGGGGGTCCAGATCGGCCCGACATCAACGGACATGAAGACCCGTCATTTGATTTCGTCGCGCGCGAGTTGCACCGTGTGACACGTCGGTCCATGCGACTCGCAGTACCAGCCGTGCCGATCATGGAAGATCACGTGTGGCGCCTCGTTAGGGCGCAATCGCACGCGCACCAGATGCTCGACACCGGTATGCGCCCCCACGACGGTCCGCGGGTCCAGGACATCGATCACCGGCCGTAC
>CAMBRJ010000176.1 GCA_945870175.1 Gemmatimonas phototrophica | reverse complement strand
GTACATCAACGTGGCCGGCTTCCGTGGGGCCGCCGACGCCGGTGCGGCGTTCGCCGCCGCCATGCTCGAGGAACACCAGGTGGCGGTCGTGCCAGGCAGTGCCTTCCAGACGCCCAACTGGATACGCGCGAGTTACGCCACGACCGAGTCGGTGGCGGTCGAGGGCGTGACGCGCATCGCGCGTTGTCTCACCGGCGCTTGAGCGGGCTCGGCACGGGCATCCGCGACTTATTCACGTTTTCGAGGCGATCATGATCACGACCATCGTACTGGTGCAGGCTGATCCGAAAACCATCCCCGTGTGCGCGACCGCGCTGGCGGGCATCGACGGTGTCAGCGAGGTCTACTCGGTGTCGGGAGCGTGGGATCTCGTCGCGATCGTCCGCGTGCCCGATCTCGAGCGCATCGCGACGGTCGTCACCGAGGAGTTCGCCAAAGTGCCCGGCATCATCCGCACGCAAACGCTCACGGCGTTCCGGGCATACAGCCGGAACGATCTCGAGCAGGCGTGGGACATCGGGGTCGAGTAATCGACCCCACACGGGCATCACGCATCACGCATCACGCATCACGCATCACGCATCACGCATCACGCGTGACAGCGTTGCCGTTCGTTGCGCAGCAGTTCGCGCCACGCGTCCGCTTCATAACGCAGCACGATGGTGTACAGCGGCGCGGCGGCGATCGTGAGGCCGAAGAACAACTCCGACTTGCCGTCGTCGTCCACGTCGATGTGGTCGAGATAGCGATAGCGCGGCGGTGAGCGCTTGTTGCCCAGCGTCGTATACGTGAACGTCGGCTTGTAGCCGTACACGCCCTTGTCCAGCACGACGACCAGATGACGGGGCCGCGCGCCCATCTGGCGAACGCTGTCGGCCACCACTTCGGGGTCATCGTACACCACGACGATGGTGGGCCGCGGTCCATTGCCGGTCTCCGCGACGTAGACGTCCCGCCGGTAGCGCGGCAGCATCGACATCGCGATGCCGGCCGCCGGTGCGATCAAGGTGGGAATGGCGTCGATCGCGGTCTGCAACTCCCCCGCCGACAGCGGCGTGACCGGCGTGAGCGGCGGACGCCGGCCACTGGTGAACAGCTCCACGCCATTGGGGATCGTGGTCAGCGCACCGGGCAGCAGGATCGAACAGCCGCGGATCGTATCGAGCGGAGCGCCCTCCCACATGCCGCGCATCGACGTGACGGGCGGCAGCGCCCGCCCGCCGCGGTACGGCGTGAACGGTTTCCCGCCGACCAGGTAGTCGAGATCGAACGAGCGCCAACCGCGATCGCTCAAGGTGAGCAAGCGGAATCCCTGCGGTCCCAACGTGGCCAAGGGGACGACACGAGCCCCGGCGCTGTCGCGCGTGACGCGGAACAGGACGTCAGGATGGCGGGCGAGCAGCGTGCTGTCGCCCTGCCAGACGGGGTCCCCCTGGTCGGTCCTGAGCGCGTTCTTCACACGCTCCGTGGTGTCGCAGGCGGCCCCGAGGAGCGCGAGCCCCAAGGGCAGGGCCCGGAGGGCCACGCCGCAGAGTCGCGGGGTAGCGATGGCAAAAGGTCGGAAGAGTCTCACCCCGTGAGTTTCGTGGACCGGAGCGCCGAAGTCCACCATCGGCGCTCAACGGAGTCCCGCGCGACGTGGCGGGTCTGCGTTGTCTGCGTTGTCTGCGTTGTCTGCGGGCGCCTCTCCCGCTAGCGTGCCCCTCGTGATCGATGAACGCCCTCCCGCCGCGGCCGCCGCCGATGCCTCGCTCCGTGGCACGCTGCGCGCGCTCCGCGAGCTGTTCGGTGACCGGGCGCTGGTGGCGGCGGGCACGGGTCCGCCGCTGGAACGCATCGCCATCCGCAGCGATCCACCCTCGGTGGCGCCCTGCGTGCCGCTGGAGGTGCCCGGTGCGCGCCCAATCGACGTGCCGACCGAACCACTGGTGTCGGCCTTCCTGGACGGCGTGCAGCGGAGTCGCGTCGTGGGCTACCTCGCCGGCTCACCGCTCATCTACGCGTCGGTCGCGGCGGCGGTGCGCCAGCGCGTGACGCGGCGCCTCGAGACCTGGCGTGAGCCGAGTCTGCGTCGTGCGCTCTTCGCCTCGCGCGGCAAGCTCGGGGAGACGGCCTGGAACCAACTGGTGGACAGCGGGGTCGCTGTGGTGGACATCACCGCCGACGTCACGGACGAGGCGATCCCGGTCCATCCGTTCGCGCTTCGCGCCCGAGCGCTCGATCTGGTCGCGCTGGAGCGGGAAGGGCTCGAACGCCGTCTCGCGGCCGAGTGGTGTCGCGGTGAATCGCGATGGCTCTGGATCGATGGCGGCATTTCCGGCAATCTCGCGGTGGACGAACGGGCCACCGCCTTCGGCGTGGTGAAATCGCACACCACGCTGTACGGCAGCGCGGAGCAGGTGGAGTCCGTGCTCACCCTCAAGGCGGAGGAGCGCTCGCCGGCCTTCCTGGTCGGCCATCGTCCGCGTCGCGCCGTCGCGAGTTGGTATCTGCGCCTGCGCGCCACGGCGGGCGGCGATCCGCTGCACGGGCTGGTCCGTGTGGAGATCTCGCCGCCGATGGACATGCTCGATCCCGATCAGATCACCGACGACGCGCGCGCCCGGTTGACCGCGCACTGCGACCGTCTCTCCGCCGGCATTCTCGCCGAGCGGGCTCCGCTCTCGCTTCCCGATCCGCGATGGGATACCCTCACGTACGGCATTCATGCCTGTGAGATGTATCTCGATGCGCTCGTCGGCCTCTGACCTTCTTCGTCGTGACGCTGTGACCTCGCCTTCCGCTGTTCCCGATGCTCTGTCGCTGCCGCTCGGTCGTGTCGTCGCGACCGAGAAAAAGCCCAATACGCCGCACGAGTTTCATTTCTGGACCGCGATCGATGCGCCCATCGGGATCGGCACCATCGTGCGCGTGGAGGGCAGCACGCCGGTGGAGAACGTGATCCCGCGCGTGTACGGCGTGGTGGTGGAAGGGTTCAGCTACAGCGATCTCCAGTCCCCGCTGCACGATGTGCTCGGACACGATGGCCGTCCGCACGCGGGGCCGTTGTCGCACACCGATCGCACCGAAATCCGGTTGTATACGGCGTCGGTGTTGCGGCACATCCCCGAGGAACCGTTGCAGCCCGTGCCGCTCGGGGCCGTGTATCTCGCCGATGACGCCGATGTGGCGGTGGCGCTCCGCATGGATGGCTACATCACGGGTGAATCGTCCACCGGTATTCCGGTGGGCGTGTATCGGGCCGGTGGCATGCGGTCGCCGATCTTCCTCGACGCCGATTTTCTGGTGGGACCCGAGGCCGCGCACCTGAACATTTCCGGGGTGTCGGGACTCGCCACCAAGACCAGCGCGATCGAGTGGCTGCTGCAGTCGATCTTCGCGCACTTCCCCGCCCATCGCGGAACCGTGGCGGCGGTCTGCTTCAACGTGAAGGGGCCAGACCTGTGCTTCCTCGATCAGCCGGGCAAACTCGAGCCGGCCGATCTCGAGATGTATGAGATGCTCGGTGTGCCACCGACGCCGTTTCAGGACGTGCGCTACTTCGCGCCGTTCACCGCCCGCGGATTCGCGCTGAACACGCTGCGTTCGCATCCCGCGCTCGTCGATAGTGTGACACCGCTCACGTGGGGACTCGGTGAAGTGCTGCAGTTCGCTGAGGTGTTGTTGAACAAGGACGACCTCGATGCGAAAGCGGACGCGCTCATCGATTTCATCCGCGAGCGCGTCGTCGGTAAGGACTTCGAAGAGTCGGGCTTCTCGCGCACGCACCGCGTGCAGTCATTCGCCGATCTCGACGCCTGGTTCCGGGATGTGCTCCGCAAGCTGGAGGACTCCAGCGGCGACACCTGGCGCACCCATCACGCGGCCACCGTGCGCAAAGTCCGGAATCGGCTGTCCAATCTGTCCACTCGCTGCGCGGGGCTGGTGACCGACGATGGCGCTGTGTCGGATCTGCCCTTCGGGAGCTTTGTGGATCGCGCGGTGTACGTGGTCGATGTCGCCAACGTGGAGGAAGACGCGCAGGATCTGGTCTTCGCCCGCGTGGTGTCCCGTCTGCGTGAACAACTCGAGCGGCGGGAACTCGGCGTCGATCACGTCATCGTCTTCGTCGATGAGCTCAACAAGTATGCGCCGCATGATGGTCCCGATACCTATGTCCGCAAAATGCTGCTCGACATCGCCGAACGTGGGCGGTACCTCGGGCTCGTGCTCTTTGGCGCCCAGCAATTCCGTTCGCAGGTACATCGTCGCGTGACCGGCAACGCCGGCACCGCGCTGTACGGGCGCATGGATGGCGATGAATTGGCCTCGCCGGGCTATCAGGTGTTGAGCCCGGCCATCAAGGCGCGCATGGCCACGCTCGACAAGGGACAACTCATGGTGCGTCATCCGCATTTCACGCAGCCGGTCTTCGTGCGCTTTCCGCGTCCCGCCGTGATGTCCGGCCGCGAGGGCGTCGAACGCTTTCCGCAAGCGCCGGAGCCGACGCTCGCGCAAGCGGTCACGCGCGAGCTGCGTCGCCTCGACGAGACCATCGACCTCGGCTTCGTCCAGCAAACGATTCTGCTGTACGACGAGCCGGTCGTGCTGGCCGCGCGCAATGCCGTCGTGCGCACGCGGCCCGACGATGTCAAGCGCGCCTTCACGCGTGAACTGGCGCGTCGTGCCCGCCCGACCGCCAGCGACGTGGAAGCGGTGACGCCCCGTCCGCGCGCGCTTCGCTCCTTTTCGCCCGACGAATACGGCGGATGATGTCGGCGATCGACGACCGCGGGTGGCTGTTCGCGCGGGTGTGCCGCCTCCTCGCCACCCCCTGCGCGCTCGCGTGCGCGCCCATCGGCGCGCTCGTGTGCGTCTGCGTGTGCGCCGTCGCGCCGGTGCTCTCCGCGCAGTCCATGCGGGCCGGCCCCGATGGGGTGTCGCTCATTGTTCGACCGCGCGTCGGTGATACCCTGCGTCTGCAGATGGAGCAGACCATCGAGATGGGTGGCCGCGACACGGACTCGTCGGTGCCGCCCGTTGGCTCGGGCGCTGGCATCGACGGGCGTCGTGCCGGCGGGACGCCGCCGCCGGCCTCCAAGTCGCCGGAGTACGGGCCGCGTCGCGCGCGTGCCTCGCTTCGCGTCACGAAGCTCGTGATGTACGCGCACTCACTGGTCGAGGCCAGCGATCTGTCGATCACGACCTTGCTGGCCACCACCGACTCGATGGCCATGTGGGCCGGCGCGGCCGCCGAGCAGGGGCGACCCGAGATGCTCCCCCTTCCCGCCGACGGGCGGCAGGTGCGCGTGCGCGTGACGCCCGATGGAGCCATGCGGGTGAGCGATCCCCCTCCGGGCGCGATGGAACTCGGGGCGACACTGGCCTCGATGCCGGCACTGCTGCCCGACCATGCGGTCCGCGTGGGCGAGCGCTGGGAGCGTGACATCGTGCTCCCGTCGCTCCCCCTCAGCGGCTATCGCGCCGATGGCGTGGTGCGCACGCGATTCCGCCTCGATTCCCTCACCCAGGGTGGCCGGAACGCCTGGATCTCGATGGATGGCGAACTCCGACGGGACGGCGCTGCGCGTGAGCTCCCGGCGGGGACGCGCGTGGTCACGGCCGGTACCGTGCGCGGCACCATGGTCCTCGATCGGCTCCGTGCCTGGATCGTCGATGCCCGTACCGTGATCGACGTGCAGTCCGAGGTCACGCCCGGTCCGGCCGAAGCGGCACGACCCATGCTGCTCGATCTGCGCATCGTGCAGCGCATGCGCATCCGCTGAGCCGTACGCGCGCGGTCCCGCGCTTTGAGCGGACGCCGTGCTTCTGTAGCTTGCAGCATGCGCTTGGTCCACCTCAGCGATCTCCATCTCGGATTTCGGCAATATCAGCGGCTCACGCCGACCGGAATCAACCAGCGCGAAGCTGATGTCGCCGCGACGGTGTCGCGGGCGGTCGCCCAGATCATTGCCTGTGCCCCCGATCTGATTGTGGTGGGCGGCGACGTGTTTCACACGGTGCGCCCGTCGAACCCGGCGATCTTGCACGCCTTTCGCACCTTCTCGGCCTTGCGCGATCGACTCCCCGATACGCCGATCGTCATGGTGGCCGGCAATCACGACGCGCCGCGCACGTCGGAAACGGGGTGCATCCTGCGGCTCTTTCGTGAGATCGACGTGCACGTCGCCGATGCGAAGGCCGAGCTGTTCACCTTTGCGGGGCGTTCGCTGGCGGTGCTGGCGGTGCCCGACGTGCCCGGGATCGATCGTCCACCGTTCGTGCCACCCGAAGGTTACGAGCACACGGTGCTGCTGCTGCATGGTGAGATTGCCGGCATGCTGCCCGCGCACGCGGCGCCAGCCGATCGCGCGGCCATCGAAATCGACCCGGCGGAACTGCACGCTGAGCAGTGGAGCTACGTGGCACTCGGACACTACCACGTGTATCGCGAGGTGGCCACCCGGGCGTACTACAGCGGATCGCTCGACTACACGAGTTCGAATCCGTGGGGCGAGTTGCGCGAG
>CAMBRJ010000175.1 GCA_945870175.1 Gemmatimonas phototrophica | reverse complement strand
ACAATACGTGCGACAGTGGTCGCTATGGACTTTCAGGCGCCGCCACTGCACGATTGCCTATTTCATCCGTATCAGCGGATGAATTCGCTCGCATTGGAGGGACATTGGGACAGAGCCATAACAAGTGCCATAATCTGCCGACCGTTCTTTCGCGTCGTCGGCTGATCATGGGAGGAACGCCGCAATTCCGCGCCAAACGACTCGTGGGCGGCGCATGGACGCCGGTCGGCAGCTACCTCGTGGACGTGCGCACAAGCACGGTGGGTCGCATCGCCAAGGCCTCGGGCGTCTTTCCCGACACCCGTCACGGCGCGGAGCTGCTCGATCAGATCAAGATGATGCTCCGCGATCTGGACACCACCCGCGACCTCTCGAAGCTCACCCAGATCAAGCAGGGCAAAGTGCGTCTGCTGGACGCGCTCGCGGCGTGGAAGGCGGGTCGCTTGTCGTTTGCCGAGTCGTATGCCGGCGACTCGCTGGTCGGATCGCTTGCGGAGTGGCTCGCGGGAGCCTCTGTGTCACCGATCACGATCCGGCAGTACGGGAACTATGTGTCGCGTCTGAAGCGCCTGGGGCTGATCACCCCTTCAACGAAGGTGCGTGACTGCGGTGACGTGTTGCGCGGCATGCGCACGATCATGGCGAAGGAGCACAAGGCGGTCTATTTCGGCAATATGAGGCAAATGTTCATGAGCTTTTTGGTGAATCATCTGAATTACGATGCGGAATCCCATGTGCTGCGCGACGTCAAGCGGATTCTCCCCATCAAGGTGACGCATCGCCGGGAGCATCATCCGTTACGCGGGCCACGTGATCTGTTCGAGCTCGGTGCCCGCATCAACACCAGCGGCCGATGGGGGAACCGCGAGGTGGACTACAAGATCATGATCTACTTCATGTCCCTCACGGGGATGCGCCCCACCGAGTTCGAGCGCGGGCTCTGGGAGCGCGACAGCGCGACGGGGCACTTGCGCATCAAGGGCACGAAGACGCGCAACGCGGTGCGTGTGATCCCGCTCATCATGTGGCTGGAGCCGATGAAGCGCACGTTGGGGAACTTGCAGATGCGGCTGGTCAACCTCCGGCCACCAACGGTTGTACGCACGCGCGATTTCCGGCGCACCTCGGCCGTGTGGTACGAGCAAGCCGGCGTCCCGCGGTCGCGGTACGCGTACTACCTGGGTCATGGTCCGAAAGACATGACGGCGCTGTACGAACAGCGCACCCCCACCGAGGAAGAGCTCGACGCCGATCGCGCCTCGCTGCTGGCGTGGCTGGAGGTGCAGAAGGTTGCTCAACCCGCCGAGCAGCCGCCTGACGAGATGATCGAACCCGCCGAGTTCATTGAGTCGCTCGAGCGGACGATCGCGTAGCGATTCGTGCCACATCTGCATGACGTTTTGCGGATGAGTTTCCCATAGCAAGTTCCGTGATCCAGAATTGCGCACGGTGATTTAGCTCGACAAAGTGCCAATACATCGGTGAAGGTGGTGTACACGTACACGTCGGCCACGGCGGCCGTTGCGACGGTCTCTGCCACTGGCATGGTGACCGCGGTCGCCCCGGGCACGACCACCATCACGGTTACGGCCGCTGGTACGGGCACCGGATTCGCCGCCGCCACGATGACCACGGCGGCCACGATCACGGTTTCTGATCGCGCCCCTGGTTTGACCTCCTTGCAGGTGTCGCCGGCGACGGCGTCCCTCACGGTGGGTGGTACGCAGTCGGTGACCGCCAGTGCGCAGGGTCCGCGCGCCTCGGCCGCCACGATGACGTACGGCACGAGCGCCCCCGCGATCGCCACGGTCTCCGCGACCGGCGTGATCACGGCGGTGGCCGCTGGCACGGCGACCATCACGGTCACCGCCCAGAGCACGCAAGACGGCGCCTTTGCCGCCTCGTCGATGACGGGCCTCGTCACGGTCACCGTGTCGAACCCGGCCGTCGTGAGCATCAACATCTCCGCGTTGACGCAGGGTCCGACCATTACGTCGTACGAGTCGGCGGGTGGAGCCTCGGGCATCGTGTCGTATCCCAACGGCCAGGTCGGCCAGGCGATCGACATCACCAACACGCGTGACCAGATCCAGATGACGGCCACGCTCGCCACCAACGGCGCGCGCGTTGACTCCGTGGTCGCGTACGTCGCGAACGCGGATGGCACCAACCGCACCTCGGTCGGCCGCCAGAGCTTCCCGTCGGCCGCCGCGTCGGGCCCCGTGTCGCTGTACATCAACACGGCTGACTTTACCGCCGACTTCACGGCCGGTACGGCCGCGGTCAAGTTCACGAACGGTCAGAAGCAGATCTCGGTGTCGGCCTTCAGCGGCGCGACCGAGCTCCAGTCGACGAACAGCCAGACGGTGAATTTCAACAACGTCGACGGTTACGCCAGCAGCGCCACGGCGCCGGCCACGTCCGCGACGAACAGCGCCGGCCAGGTGTGGTTCGGTGGTCCGGACTCGTTGACGACCCGGCTCGGGTCGGCCACGATCGTGCCGGTGTTCTACACGAAAGAGCGCAAGCTGACCAACATCACCTTGTCCATGCGCGAAGGCGCTCTCGGTGACACGTTGTCCTGCTCAGAGTCCCTGATGTTCCTGTCGGGGCCGTACAAGGCCGTGTACGGCGGCACGAAAGCGGTCGCCGGCGACACGACCGTCATGGACTGCTCGACGCTGCAAAGTGCCGCGGACCACGTCATCGGCGTCTCGGCGGCCACGGACAACAGCGGTTCCGCTGCACCGACCACGTCGTTTGCTGGTGGTTTCCGTACGTCCACCACGGTGACCGCGCCGGTGGCGCGCAAGCTCGACTACGTCGCCCCGACGGTCGCGGCCATTCGCGCCAAGACGTCGTGGCCGGGTGACTCCACGTCCACGTGGGTCAACGGGTCGTACAGCTTCAACGATTCCACCGTCGCGTCCACCGACGCGGGCGTTGGCTTCGCCGGTACGACCAGCAAGGGCGGTCGTACGTGGCAGTACTCTGGCTGTGGCGTGCTCAGCACGGCGCCGGCCACGTTCAGCGGCACCACGTCCGACCTCGCGGAATGCGCCACCTCCAACAGCGCGTCGGCGTACAGCATCAAGTTCGTGGACCAAGACATGCTCGGAAACTCGGCGACGTCGGCCTCGGTCTCGGTCGGTGTTGACAAGACCAACCCGGTCATCGCGTGGGCGGAAGCCGACAGCGTGATCTCGTCAGGGAACGTCACGTTCACTCCGTCCGTGTTTGACGCGAAGTCGAGCATCGCGGACTCGGGCAGCGTGGGTGGATTTGTCGCCAGCTTCACGAACGCCGGTGCGCAGTATTCGTCGCCGTCTGGCCGTAGCTGCGCGAACGCGCTCGGCGTATCCCCGAACAGCGCCACGAATACGTACTGGACGATCGCCAGCTCTGGCCTGTCCTGCGCGTTCACGTCCACGGGCAAGGCGAAGTTCTACGCTGCCGCCCCGTTGGGCGCGGCGAATTCGTCGGGCTATCGCCAGTTCTCGGCCCTCACCTTCGGCGGCCCCTTCGCTTTCGTGTACTCCGTCACGGCGAACGACAAGGCGGGCAACGCGGTCACCTCCACGCATCGCGGGCTGATCGATGCCGTTGTCCCGACCGTCGCGGTCGGCCAGGCGTCGGCCATTGCCATCTCGGCCAACCCCACGTTCAACGTGACGTACACGGACCTCCGTGCTAAGGCCACGTGGGTGGGTCTGACCTACGGCAGCACCATGCTGCGCTACTCGGCGAACACGATCAACGCCTCGCCGTTCGGTCCGACGTTCAGCCTCACGGCTGGCAGCTCGTACTCCGGTACCACTGCCACGGCGATCACGGCCCCGACGTTCGTCGCCAGCGTTCCGACGCCGACGCCGTTCATCATCGGCACCACCAGCAGCACCGGCACGAGTGGCCTCGGCTTGCTGGCCACGTTGACCGGCAACGTGCTGGACTTCATGGGCAATACCGCCGCGTCCAACGCGACGGACGCCATCTCGTCGGCGGCGTTGCCGTCGGCCAGCGTGCTGGCCACCACGGACGGCACGCTGACCGTGCTGCAGACGCTGAGCTCGGGTCTCCAGGCGCAGTTCACGGGCGCTTCGGGCACCACGGTGAACCCGTTCTCGCGCGTGGACTTCTACCGCTATAGCGCCGCCAACCAGTACGACTACCTCGGCTCTTCGTCGGCCACTCCGACGGCGACGGTAACGGCTGGCGCGCTGGCGCAGTACACGTTCAACATCGGGACCTACGCGGCAGTGACGCCGACGGGTGCGGTCACCACGGTGGCAGCGGCCGGCGACGACATCATCGCGATCGGTGTCCGTAGCAACGGTTTGGGTACGAAGACCGCCAGCACCGTCATTGGTGGCGCGTACCTCCGGGTGGACCTGGCCGGTCTCCCGTCGGGCGTGTCGGTCCCGGTCACGATCACCGGTCCGAACAGCTTCACGACGACGGTCACGGCCGGTAACGGCTTCACCAACGTCCCGGTGTCGTTCGATGGCACGTACACGGCTACGTATGGCCAGTACAGCCCGTCGACCGGCGGTGTCTCGGCGCCGACTAGTGCGTCTCTCGCCAAGGTGGTGGCCGGCAACGGCGCCTTCGCGTTCGCGCAGAATGTCTACGTGTTCAGCGGTATCCAAGCGTCGGTGACGATCGCTGGCTTGCCCACCGGCAAGACCACCAGCCTCGTCTTCTCGGCGACTGGTCAGAACAGCGTCACGTTTACTGCGGTGGGCAACGGAACGGCATCGTACACGCTGCCCGCTGCTACCACGTGGACGATCACGCCGACGGCCTCGATCACGAGTGCCGGCCTGCCGACCACGGGGCTCATCTACGCCCCGCTGTCGTCCGCCAGCGCGGCCACCACCTCGGTCGTCGCGGCATTTGGTAGCACGCCAACCGCTGCTGCCAGCACGATGACGTACGGCATCACGTCGTTGTTCCTCACGACGACGGCGACGGTGCCGGCCGGCATCACGCTGACGCCGAGCTTCACCTTTAACAGCGCTGCGTTGAGCAACAAGACGTTCGCGTCCATGACGGGCGGCGCCAGCTCGGTCGCCACGGCGACCAATCAGGTGATCTACGGAACCGCCGCCGCCTACACGACCACCGCCAACCCGGTTGTCGTGGGCAGCACGACCTACGGCGTACCGGTCGCAACGGTCTCGCAGACGGAAACTCCGAGCATTGCCGGCTTCACCACTGCGGCGATGAGTACCTTCGCGTACAACTCGGCGCGTGTGGCGATCGTGTTCAGCGACGACAGCACGGCGGTTTCGCCGGCCTCTTTCCTCGGCGGCACGGCTGATCTGGCCAACTATCCGATCGCGATCTCGCTCACGAACGGCTCGGTGGCGACCGCTCTCGGCACGTTCGCGCCGGTTGCGAACAGTGCTGCGATTAACGTTGCTGCGCCTACGGCTGGTGTGGTGCTCGCTGCTTCGGCCCTCTTGGGCCCGGTCGCGATCCCGGCCATCACCATCGGCACGGATGTCTACACCTTCTCGTACGAAACAGCGTCGGGAGCCGCGCGGTTGTACGACTACACGACGAACGCTCTCGTGATCTACGTTAAGATCAAGAAGAACTAAGAGTGCGGGTCACCTCTGGTTCGCCAGAGGTGACCGGCTCCTGGTGGTAAACGATCACCACGTGTGCTAGGCACGGGTGACCGCGTGAGAGAAAAGGGGGAACGCCGATGCTGGCGTTCCCCCTTTATCTTGCGCCAGCACCCCGTATCTGATCATCATTCTGTCCATGAACATGCTCCTTTCCTTCATTGCACCGCGCCGTCGTGCGCGCGGTCTGTCTGTTACGCTGGCCCTCGTGGCCGCGGCCACGGTCGCCCTCTCCGCTTGCGGCCCCTCCGACCTCGTCGGCAAAGACAAGATCGGGAAGCTCGACGTCGGCATGTCGCGCGACTCCGTGCTCTTGGTCCTCGGCACCGGCACGCTCACACCCAACCAGCCGGGCGACTCCCTCCGCCTCATCCAGGGCTTCCGCCAGCAGCAGTTCTTTGCCGGCGGGTCGACGTACCAGGTGATCTGGTACCGCGAAACGCCAGGCTCGGTGGAGGAAGCCATCACCCGCGAAAACGAACCGCCGGTGCTGCTGCACGCCGACACCGTCGTCGCCGCGGGCTGGGCCGACTTCGACGACGCGGCGCTCAAGCTCAATCTCCCCAATCCGTATCGCAGTCAGGAACGCCTCGACTCGATGATCAAGGGCCCGGGTAAGTAACACGCGCCCGGGTGTACCGCGCATACGAAAGGGGGGAAGCGTTACCAAACGCTTCCCCCCTTCGTGTGTGTTCGACTAAAATTCAAGCAGTCTCGGCCCCGCACTGGCAGTGTCGGCGCTGTTCCGCGCCGAGTGGTGCTCTTCAACCCCTTACTCCATGCGCATGACATCGCTTCGGACTCTCCTTCGCCGCACCGCCGTCGTGGCCACCGCCGTCTCGGTCGTGGCGTGTGGCGATCAGGCGCCGCCCCCGCCGGCCGCCCTGGTCGCCGTTGGCGACTTCCAGTTCACCGGCCCGGTCGCGGAGCGCCTCCCCTCGACCCTCAC
>CAMBRJ010000174.1 GCA_945870175.1 Gemmatimonas phototrophica | reverse complement strand
CACGCGCTACGCCATCCTGCCGCCCACGCCGTTGGCACCGTTGGCCGTCGGGTCGAGTGACCTGTATCCGTACTACGCCCGTGTCTCGCTGCGCAGCAAGCAGAGTTTCATCGTCAACGATGAAATCGAGAATCCACACAATCTGCTGGCCGGACGGTTTGATCTCTCGTTCGCGATCGTCTTCGTCTATCCGCTTCTGATTCTGGCGCTGACGTACAACCTCGTATCGGCCGAGCGCGAGCAGGGCACGATGGCGCTGTTGATGTCACAACCCACACAGACCCGAGTCGTCCTGCTGACCAAGCTGGCGGTTCGGGTCGCACTGGTGGTCGCCCTCACCGCGGTCCTGCTGTGTGCGGTCGTGCTGGCGGTCGGTGTGGACGTCACGGCGCCCGGTGCCATGGCCGGCTTAAGTCTGTGGTTCGCGGTCGTGCTGGCCTACGGACTGTTCTGGTTCGCGGCGGCGGTGGCGGTCAATGCCCTGGGAAGAAGCTCGGCCACGAATGCGTTGGCGTTGCTTGGCGTCTGGCTGCTGACCGTGGTGCTCGTTCCGTCGCTGTACGCGGCGGCCATCACGACCTGGTATCCGGCCCCGTCGCGCGTGGCCCTCACGACCGAGTTGCGCGAGGTCAGTGACCGCGCCGCCGCGCAGGGCGATACGGCGGTAGGGCAGTTCCTCGCCGATCATCCGGAAATGGCAGCGACCGGGACGCTGAGCAAGGCGAACACGTGGGGGCGGACCGTCGCGCTGCAGGAGCGAACGAACGATGCGATGCGCGCGACCTACACCGCCTTCGACTCGGCGCTCGCCGAGCAGCAGCAGGTCGCCGCTCGCTTCCGGTTCGTGAGTCCGGCCATGGTCGTGCAAGAGGCCTTGCACGACGTGGCTGGACGTGGCTCCGAGCGGTTCCGTGCATACGATGCGCAGTTGGATACGTATCATCGGGCGTGGCAGGCGTTCTTCTTCGGGCGCATTTTCGCCGAGCGTCCGTTCGCGGCGCAGGACTTCGCGCAGTTACCGACGTTCACCTACCGCGAAGCGGGCGCGGGTACGCTCGCGCGCCGCGTCTTCGTCGCGCTGGCGCTCGTGCTCATTCCGGCGATCCTCGTTGGGCTTTGGGGGACGCGGCGCCTCGCGCGGGTGTCGGTGACCGAGTCGTAATCCGGTGCGTTGCAGGGACGCGCGCGCGTCGTTGGCACGTCGTTGGCACGTCGTTGGCACGTCATGCGCGCCGTGTGCTCGAAGGCTCGATACAGCGAGGCACAACCGGTGTCACGCAATGACTCGTCGTTCAGGAGATGCGCCGTGCGGTTTCCACTCATTCCTTTTGCGGCGATCGCCGCAGTGCTGCTATGCGCCGCGCCGCGGTTGCTCGCGGCACAGATCGTCGCATCGGAGCGCGCACTGGTTGCACAAACCGTGGACGGCACGCGTATCACGGTCGACTACTCACGTCCGCGCGCGCGCGGGCGGACGAACATCTACGGCGGCATGGAGAAGTGGGGCATCACGTGGACCCCGGGCGCCGACGACGCCACGACGCTCGAGGTCAGCAAGCCCGTGACGCTGCTGGGGATGACCGTGCCCAAGGGACGGTACTCCGTGTGGCTCGTCCTGCGTGAACGCGAGCCGTGGACACTGGTACTCGACCCTCGTGACTCGCTCTTTCACACGGATCACCCCGATTCCACGGCGCAGCAGCTTCGCGCACCGATCGTGCCGAGGGTCGTGCCGCAGACGGAGGTGCTGACGTGGAGTTTCCCCGCCGTCACGACCACGGGAGCCACCCTCGACTTCCGGTGGGGCACCCTTGGCGTGGAGATCCCGATCACCGTCCCACCGTCACTGCCACTGCTGGTGTCGGCCGAAGCCGCCGCACCGTTCCTCGGCGACTACGACTTCACGTGGACGGACTCCACATCGACCGAGAAGCCGTCGCGTTTCACGGTGGTTCGACGCGACGGCAAGCTCCTCGGCGTCTGGGATCCCGCGCAGTACGGCACGCTGCGCGAAATGCAGCTGTTGTCGAACGGGCCGGATGTCTTCGCCTACGGGTTTGTGCGCAACGGAGAACTCTGGTCGACCAACCCGACACTCACCGTGAAATTCGAGCGTGCCAACGGGGCGGTCACCGGCTTCGTGTACGGGAGCGGGTCCGAGGTCTTCGCGAGAGGGATTCGGCGAAAGTAGTCGCGCCCACCGCACTCGCCTGAAAAGGAGGGTCTTTCTGGGTATTTCGAAGGTCGCTGCGGGGTAGCACATTGCTACTGTCTGTCTTCCCTGCCTTTCGGAGCCTGCCCTATGTCGCTGCGCCCCTCGTCCTCGGTCATTCGCCACGCCTGCATCGTGGTCGCAGCCCTCGGTATTCCTGCGCTCGCGTCGGGTACCGTGATGCGACATCTCAAGCTGGTGCGCTCGTTCCCGGCCGCCGACACCGTGCTGGCCGCGTCACCCGAGAAGATCACGATCGAGCTCAGTGAAGCCGTCGAACTCACCGGGGCCAAGCTCACGCTGGCGAAGGAGGGCGGGGCGCCGATCGCACTGGGGGCGCTGCGTCGCGAACCGACCGCGCCGAAGGTGTTGCGCGCCGACGTGACGACGGCGCTGAGCGCCGGCGGCTACGTCGTATCGTGGCGCACCATGTCGAAGGACGGTCATGTGGTGAAGGGGACCTTCGGGTTCCGCGTCGGCGCGGCCAAGTAACTCGCGCGATACGTGGACTTTGCCGCACCGCTGATTCGCTTGCTGCTGTACGGCGGGGCGGCGCTGGCGATCGGTCGCGGCACACTCACGGTGCTTGCTCGCGAGGCAAACGACGCGTCCACCGACCCTCGGGCGGTGCGCGTGTCGCTCTGGCTCGCCGCGCTCGCGCTGGTGATGGCGCCGCTCGCGCTGCTGTTGCTCCAGCAGCAGGCCCTCGAACTCACCACGGCCGAGTTGCCGGGGCTGTTGCGCGATACCACGTGGGGCCGCGGATGGATGCCGTTGGCGATGTCTTGCGTGCTGTCGGCGCTCCTGCTGCCCACGCCGCGCTCGCGGGTCGGCTCGTGGGCGCTGCTGCTGGTGGCGTTGGGGATGGCGGCCGCGATGGGCGGGCTGGGACACGCCGCCGCCGATGACGAGTGGCCGCTCGCGTCGCGTCTGCTCGACGCGCTGCACGTGGCGGGCGTCGGGGCGTGGATCGGTGGGCTCGTGCTGATGGTGCTGGCCCGTGCGGGCACCGCCGTGCCGTCCGCCGGCGAATGGCGCGCCTTCAGCCGCATCGCGACCGTGATGGCGCCGGTGGTGCTGCTGTCGGGCGTGGGCAGCAGCTGGCGTCGGGTCGGCGGCACCGGGCTTACGGCCATCCTGGCCAGTGACTACGGGAAACTGCTGCTGGTCAAGATCGCGCTGGCGCTGACGGTGATGGCCATGGGCTTCACACAGCGACGGCGGATCGCGGCGGGCGAGACCCCGTCGCGAACCGTGGTGCTGCGCGAGGTCGTGCTGGCGGCCGTGGTGCTCGCGGCCACCGCATGGATGACGGGCACCGAGCCGCCGGGCGAGTAGGCTGGCCGTTCGCCAACAGGTACGAAAAAAGCCCGCGAGCAATGCTCGCGGGCTTCTCCGTACCACATGCCGTGCTTAGCGGTTGTAGCGCTTCTTGAACTTGTCGACGCGACCCTGCGTGTCGATGAGGCGCTGCGTGCCCGTGTAGAACGGATGCGAATCGGCGGTGATTTCGAGCAGGACCAGGGGATACTCGTTCCCGTCGTCCATCTTGATCTTCTGCTCGCTCGTCATCGTGGAGCGCGTGATGATCGTCACGCCCGTGGACGAATCCTTGAACACCACCGAATGGTACGGCGGATGAATGCCTTCCTTCATGGTAACTCCAGCATGCGCCACCATTTCCGGCGGGAGCGCGTTTCTAAATGGGGGTCCGATCGACAGGGCAGGCCCAGAAGGCTCACCCACGCGATGCGGTCGCCTGTTTCGGCGAGCCTGAATGAATGGCCGTTTCGGGGGGTGAGGTCAAGCGCTTCCGTCGGTTTTTCGGCAGTTTCCCGCCTATTGAGAACAAAGTATCGCGAATAACGCCTACTTCGACCGCCCGATCACGTCGCCGTACCCGCCGATCGCCCCAGTCGCCGCGTCCCGGACGAGCGAGACGATCGGGCTGGTGAGCTGCCCCATCATGAAGCCCGACGGCTGGCCCCCGAAGCGGTTGTTCGTCACGGAGCGGATGAAGGAGGCGGCCGTGTCCAGCGGCATCCCGGCCACATTGGCGTAGAACCGGCTCCATTCGTCGCCCTGCTGAAACAGGTATTGCTCCACGTTGCTGGTGTAGAACGTGTTCACCCGCGCGTCCCGCTCGCGCAGCCAGCGCCCCACGTTCGCCAGCGCACGCGGCCCCGCGAAGTTGCCCACCAGCGGTACGATCAGGTTGCGGCGCTGCATGTCCCGCACGATCTGGTATGACGCGTCGGTGCCGAGAAAGCCGAGGTTGGCGCCGGCGGGGTCGGTGGCCGTGGCGATCATGGCGAAGGTCGGCATGCCGCGGAACCCGCGACCGCCGCCGAAGCCGCCCGTGCTGCCGCTCGAATAATTCAGCGACGGGCCGGTGCGATAGAACACGCTGTCCACGTAACGCAGCGTCGTGAGGTCACTCGAGTCGAGCGTAAAGCCGTGCGTGCGCACGAGATGATCGCGCACCTCGGCGAAGGTACGACGAAAATACGCGGAATCGGCAGCGCGAGTCTCGAGGCGGGCGATGAGGCTATCGGCGCTCGCGGACTGGTCGGACGCGGTCGTGCTGGCCAGTGGTCGCGCGAACAGACGCGCCAAAAAGGCCGAGCGCGTGGGCGACAGTTCGAACACCGCTTTGTACCACAGGTGCTGCAGCAGATTCTGTCGACGGATGTCCACGATGAACGCCACGCGCGGTTGCAACGCGGCGATGTACGTGAAATTCTGCTCGGGGCCGACGCCCACGTACACGCCGCCCGGCGGACTCGTGACGCGCAAGCGGGCGATCACGTGTTGCAGCCCCATCTCGTTCGACACGAAATTCTCGGAGCGGAAATAGCCGCCGGGTTCCGACATGTCGCGCACCATGCCCCACCACGTGCTGTCGGCGAGGTGGTCGGGCAGCGTGGCCGATTGCGCGGCAGGCAACGCGCGCAACGGCTCGGCGGTCGCCGCGCTGACCGGTGTGATGGCCGCCGCGTTCGGACGGCACGCGGCGAGGCTCAGGGTCGCGGCGAGGAACAGCCGTAGGGGCAGGAAACGTCGCATCCCTTGACCTTACGCACGGCCCGTGAAGAGGCAAGGTTGGTGAGACCGTCTCGATGGCCCGAACGCCGGCGTTGCTGAAACCGCCACGTTGCCGCAGCGTACGACGGTTTGGGAGCCCGATCCCACTCGGAACAGTCCGCACGCACTTCAATCGCCGACCTCATGCAGGAAGCTCCCGCCGTACCGCCCGTGCCGACGCCACCGCCAGCCCCGTTCGTGGTGCAAACGGCCACGGGTCAAATCACCGGGGCGCCAACCGAGGTGTATCAGGCGGCGCTCGCCCAGCGGCGCGAGCTCCGGAATCAGCAGGAGCGCCTGCAAGATCAACGGCAAGAACTCCGCAATCAGCTGCAGAACGAGCAGAGTCTCTCGCCCGCCGATCGTGCGGGCGTCGAGGCGCGCATCAAGGACACCGACGCGCGCATCAGCTCGGTCGACCAACAGCTCGCGCAGGCCGACGCGGCGGTGGCACAGGCGGCCGCGCTGCCCGGCGCGACCATCGAGCCGCGTGAAGAGCGGAATGGGCCGCCCGACGAGATCATGGCGGTGCCGATCGTGTTCACGATCTTCGTGCTCATGCCGATCGCCGTTGCCTACGCCAGGCGCATCTGGCGGAAGGGCGCCGCGACGGTCGCCCCCATCCCCACGGATCTCACCGATCGCCTCGAGGCCATGGGACAATCGATGGAGTCGATTGCCATCGAGGTCGAGCGGATCGGCGAAGGTCAGCGATTCCTCACCCGCGTGATGTCCGACAAGGGCAAGAGCTTGGGTGTCGGCGGCGCCGAGCCGATTCCGGTGCCGCAGGTGCATGGGGAGCAGGTCGCGGTGCCGCGGTACGAGCGGTAACAGCTGGAACTGCAACACCCTAGGAAGCAGGAGGGAGGGTCTCAGGATAGAGGAAGCAGGTGAACCGCGCGTGGTTCCTGCCCCCTGCCCCCTGATACCCTCCCTCCTGCTTCCTAGGGTGTTGGCTGTTTGCGGATCGAGCGGCATACTACCGTACCCCAACCCGACCCCATGCCGTCATTCCGCCTCATCGCCGCGGCGCTTGTTGTCAGCGCCTCCGCCCTCTCTGCCCAAGCCCCCGCCGAACCGGCGCGCGTGCGCTGGGAGCGCCAGTGTCAGATCCGCAAAGACAAGTTCGAGAAAATTCTGCCACGCGCAATGCGCGAGAATGGCGTCGACATGTGGATCGTGATGCAGAAGGAGAATCAGTTCGACCCCATGTACGAGGATCTGGGGCGCGGTTCTGTGGGCAGTGTGGGCTACTACATCTTCACCGATCGCGGTGGTGATCGC
>CAMBRJ010000173.1 GCA_945870175.1 Gemmatimonas phototrophica | reverse complement strand
CGGGTGCCATTGCCCAGCTGACGCACATTCCCGTTCTGTCTAAGCTGCGCGGCGCGAAGCTGGTCGCGTTGTGCGATAACGATGCGGCCAAAGCGCGTGCGCTGGCCGATCGATTCGACGTGCCCGACGTGTTCACGGATTTCGAGGAGCTGCTCGACATCGACGAACTCGACGCGGTCATCATTGCCACGCCCAATCACCTGCACGAACCGCACGTGTTGGCGGCGCTGCGCAAGAAGCTGCACGTGCTGTGTGAGCGTCCGCTCTCACTCACGACGCGCGGCATCGAGCGGTGCCTGGCCGCCGCGCAGAAGGCCGATCGCCGGTTAGTGGTGGGGCACAATCACCGGTTCCGTGCTGACGTGCAGGCGCTCGACCAGTTCCTCCGCAATGCGGAGCTGGGACAGGTCACGTCCATTCGCGCGGGTTCGTTGCAGATGAAGCACACCCCCGACGGGTGGCGCAATCGTCGCGCCGAATCGGGCGGCGGCGTGTTTTTCGAACACGGGTTCCCGCTGCTCGACTTGGCCATGTGGCTGGCCGACGGGCCGAATCCGATCCGTGTCGTGTCGTCGATGCGGCGCGGTCGCGCGGCCGGCTCGGTGGAAGACGCGATGCAGGTCTTGCTCGAGTGCGACAACGGCCTGGTGTTGAACATCGACGTGTCGTGGTCGTACGTGGGCGACGAAGACCGCTGGTGGTTCGAGGTGCACGCCACACGGGGCTCGGCGCGACTCGCGCCGTTGCGTGTCACGAAGGAACTGAACGGACGCGCGGTAGACGTCTCGCCGTCTGGTGCGGCGGCTCGCGAAAGTCCGTTCCTGCAGAGCTACCGGGCCGAGATTGCGCACTTCCTTGCCGTCATCAACGGCGACGCACCCTACGAGCCGCCCACTGATCAGGTGCTCGTGCAAAAGGTGGTTGAGGCGATCTACAAGGCCGCCGACGACGGGAAAGAGTTCCGCTTTTGATGGTGGTGTCCGCCATTCGACGCGCGGCCGGCCTGGTGGCGGCCGTGATGCTGATCGCCTCGTCTTCGCTGACGGCGCAAGCGGTGGAGCTGGCGCCAACGCCGAAGCCACCGGCACCGGGTGTGTCGGCCACGCTCGACAGCGCGCGGGCCGAACGTGGCGCACGTATGTCGGTGGCCATCTTCACGTACGGGCCTGGCGCCTTCGTGTTCGAGAAGTTCGGACACATTGCGCTGGCACTCACGGATAGCACGACCGGTGAGGACATCGCCTTGAACTGGGGCATGTTCGACTTCGACCAGCCCAACTTTCTCGCGCGGTTTCTCACCGGCGATACCAAGTACTGGATGGCCGGGTATCGCACGGCGGATTTCAATGCCGCCTACATGGGCGAAAATCGTACGATTCGCAAACTGGACTTGCAGCTGACGGCCGTGCAGCGTGGTGCGATCGCCGACTTCGTGCGCTGGAATGCGCAGGATGCGAACAAGTATTACCGCTACGATTACTACGCCGACAATTGCGCCACGCGCGTGCGTGATGTCCTGAATTGGGCGCTGCGGGGGCAACTCGACGTGCCGTTCGCGGAACCCGGTAGCGGACGCACCTGGCGCAACGAGACGGCACGCATCACGGCCAGCGATCCGCTGGTATATCCTGGCATTCAGGTGGCCCTCGGCCGCAACGCCGATCACGTGCTCACCAAGTGGGAAGAGTCGTTCCTCCCCGATCTCCTGGCGAATCATCTGGCCGCGCTCACCGTGAACGATGTGAATGGCGCGCCGGTGAAGCTGGTGGCACGGGACTCCGTGCTGTTCACCGCCGATCGCGCACCGATGCCCGAGGTGGCACCGTCTCGCGTCCCGATGGCGCTGGTGCTCGGCGTCGTGCTGGCCGTGCTCGTGGTGCTGCTCTCGGGCGCCGGTTCGGCCCTCGCACGGGGCGTGCTGGTCGCGTTTTCCGGGCTGTGGTTCGGCGTCGGCGGTCTGCTCGGCACGGCGTTGCTGCTGGCTGGCGCGGTCACGAAGCACGCGCCGTATATGGGCGCCAATCTCACGGTGCTGCAGTTGCATCCGCTCATGCTGCTGGCGGCGGTGGTGGTGACGGTGGCGCTGTGGCGTCGTACGCGCACGGGTGCCGCCGCCGGTGTCGCGGCGCTCGTCGCGCTGCTGTCGGTGGTCGGGCTGATGCTGCAGCTGGTGCCGGTGTTGTCTCAACAGAGCGGTGTGGTCCTCGCCGTGGTCGTCCCGGTGCAGGTGGCGTTTGCCGTGGCCGTCCGGCGACTTCGCCCGCGCGTGCGGCCCGACGGCGCCACGCCATGACGACCTCGCGAATCGCCGTCGGCATCGATGTGGGCGGGACCTTCACCGACCTCGCCGCGTTGCACGCTGATGGCACCGTGCACACGTCGAAGGTGCTGAGCGTCGCGACGGATCGGGCGGTCGGTGTGCTGGAGGCACTCCGTGTGGCGGCACTGAACGGCACACAGATCGCGCACATCGCTCACGGCACGACGGTGGTCACCAATCTGCTGCTCGAACGCGCGGGCGCTCGCGTCGTGGCCTGCGCGACGGCCGGGTTTACCGATCTCCTCGAGCTTCGCCGACAGGAGCGTGCGGCGCTGTATGATCTGGCCACGCATCATCCGCGCCCGCTGGTGGAACCGGCGCAAGTCATTCCGGTGCGCGAGCGCATCACGCCAGAGGGCGTCACGCTGGCGCTGACCGACGAGGCCATCGCCGAGGTGATCGCCGCGGTCGCCGCGCAGGAGCCGGAGACGGTGGCCATCACGTTGCTGCACGCGTACGGCGATCCGTCGCATGAGCGCGCCCTGCGCGACGCGCTCGTGGTGGCGCTCGCGGACGCCGGACTGGCGGCTGATGTGGTGTGTTCGCACGAGGCACTGCCGGAGATCCGCGAGTACGAGCGGATGGCGACCACCGTGGCCGAAGCGTACGCGCGACCGGCCGTGCGCCGGTATCTGTCGGGGCTCTCGACACGATTGACGCAGCATGACTATCCACCGCCGCGCGTGATGACGTCGGCCGGTGGAACGTTGTCGGCGCAGGATGCGGCGTTGCATGCCGCCGCGCTGGCGCTCTCAGGCCCCGCGGGCGGCGTGACGGGGGCGGCGGCGATCGCGCGTGCGCTTGGCGTCTCTCGCGCGCTCACGATCGACAGCGGTGGCACCAGCGCCGCTGTGGGATTGGTGGAGAATGGCGAGCCCTTGGTGGAACGTGGGGGCAGCGTGGCTGGCGTGCCGATTGCCCTGCCGCGCGTGCTGGTGGAAGCTGTCGCGGCCGGTGGTGGCAGCATTGCCTGGCTTGACGACGGTGGTGCCCTCCGCACGGGGCCGATGAGCGCTGGGGCCTCCCCGGGTCCGGCCGCGTACGGACGCGGTGGTGTGCGTCCGACCGTCACCGACGCACACGTGGTGCTGGGCACGATCGCGCCGGGCGAATGGAGCGGTGGTGTGACCATCAGCCTCGAGAAAGCGCGGGCCGCCGTCGATACCATCGCGGCGCCGCTTGGCGTGTCGAGGGAACGGGCGGCCGAGGCGATCATTGCGACGGCCGACGCCACGATGGCGCGGGCGTTGCGCCGGGTGTCGGTGGAACGCGGCGTCGATCCGCGGGACGTGCCGCTCATCGCGTTCGGTGGCGGCGGTCCGTTGCACGCCTGCGGACTGGCTGAGCGATTGGGGATGACTCAGGTGATCGTGCCGCCGCACGCCGGCGTGCTAAGCGCCGTCGGACTCGCGCTGGCGCCGGAGCGTCGCGAATCACTGGTGAGCGTGATGCAACAGGCCGAGGCGATGAGTGCGTCCACGTTGGGAGTCCTGCTGGAGCGGGAAGCGAACGCGCTGCGCACGGACGGTGACGAGGCGTTGTCGCTCGAGGTGCGCTGGTGGCTGCGGGCGCGCTATGCGGGGCAGGGGTACGAACTCGACATTATCGTGCAGCCGGGTGACGCACCGGCCGCGGTCGCGGCACGGTTTGTGGCGCGTCACGAAGAACGGACGGGCTTTGCGCTCAACCGCCCGGTTGAGTTTATCAGCGCCCGCACGACGCTCAGCAGCGCGCCGTGGCCCGTGCACTTCGCGCGTCCGATGCGTGATGGGGCGTTGGCGGACGATGTGGATGACGGGCGCGCCATGGCGCGGGTGTTGAAGGGCCCGGCGGTCGTGCGACTGCCGGATGCGACGATGCGGATCGCGCAGGGCTGGATCGCGCAGTCGCTCGACATTGGAGGTTGGATGCTGGAGCAGCAACGATGACGCTCTCGAAGACGGCGCATATCGGACGCATTCTCGGCACGCCGGTGCCGATGCTGACGCCCGTGGACAGTCCGGTCTATGTCCTGCTCATCGGCGAAGCGCCCGGCCCGCGCGGTGCCGACAAGAGCGGGGTGCCGTTCCTCGGCGACGCGGCGGGCAAGGTGCTCTATGACGTGCTCGTGCGCATGGGTGCGATGACGCTGCCGCCGGAGATCGACCGCATGGAGTGGGATGGCGCGCTGTTCGTGGCGAATGGCATCGTGCCGCTGGCCCACGGGGTGGCGCTTGGCAATGCCTTCGACCGTTGCCCCACCGATGATGGTGCAACCTTCCGTGCGCCCCTGCGCTCGGAGCTCGAGGGAATGTCCAACCTCGCCCGACTCACGCGAGACATCACGACGCTGCGCACACGCGGCCTCAAAGGCATCGTGACGCTTGGTCGCGTGGCGACCCGCACGATCGATACGCTGTACAAGCGCACGCCCATGCCGGAATTGGCGCGTCGTGCGCTGCCACATCCGTCGGCGCAAGGGCTGTTGTCGATGGCACCCGATCGCGGAAGGGGCGCAAAGATGGCCGACCTGCAGGAAGCGTGGATGGTGCGCTGTCAGTATGCCGTGTTGCAGGCCGGGTATCCGGCGCCCGAGGGGGACCAGTCGTGACGTCGGTACGCGCGCGGTTCGACGCGCTCGAACTCACGGTGTTTTCGCAGGGCGTCGCGATGCTGGCCGAGGAGATGGGCGGCCTGCTGGAACGCAGCAGCATTTCGCCGAATATCCGCGAGCGTCGTGATGCCAGCTGTGCACTCTTCGATGCCGACGGGCGCATGGTGGCACAGGCGGCACACATTCCGGTGCATCTGGGCGCGATGCCGGAGTCGGTGGCCGCCGTGCGCGCCGTTGGCGCCGCGCCGGGTGACGTGTTCCTGCTCAACGACCCGTCGCACGGGGGCTCGCATTTGCCCGACCTCACGATGGTCGAGGTGATCGCCGACGCGCACGATGCGCAACGCATCATCGGGTACGCGGCGGTGCGGGCGCATCATGCCGACGTGGGCGGGATGAGTCCGGGCAGCATGCCGTTTGGCGCCACCGAACTGTTTCAGGAAGGCATCATCGTGCCGCCGGTGCGCATCGAGCGCGGCGGGGTGGCGCAGGACGACGTGATGCGACTCGTGCTCGCCAATGTGCGCACACCCGAAGAGCGTGAAGGGGATCTGCGCGCCCAACGGGCCGCGTGTGCGGCGGGGCGCGCGGGATGGCAGGCGTTGTACGCGCGGCTTGGGGCCGACGTATTGGGCGACGCGGTGAATGCGCTGCTCGATTACACCGAGCGCCGCGTGCGCGCGCGCCTCGAGCTGCTGGAAGGCGCCGAAGGACGCGCCGCCGATGCGCTCGAGGGCGACGGGGTGAGCGACGCGGCGATTCCGGTGGTTGTGCATGTTCGTGTGAAGGACGCCACGTTGCATCTGGATCTCACGGGGACGTCGCCGGCCGTGCGCGGCAACGTGAACGCGCCGCCAGCCGTCGCGCGTGCGGCGGCGGTGTTCGTGCTGCGCGTGTTGTGCGATGACGATGTGCCGGTGAACGACGGGGTGGCGCGGGCGCTCGCCCTCACGATCCCCGACGATTGCGTGGCGAACGCGAAACGGCCGAGCGCGGTGGCCGCTGGCAATGTGGAGCTGTCGCAGCGCATGACCGATGTCTGCTTCGCCGCACTGTCGGCGGCGGCGGCGAGCATCGGCGTGCATAACCTGCCCATTCCCGCCTGCGGCCAGGGTACGATGAACAACGTCACGCTGGGCGCGTCTGGTTGGAGTTTCTACGAAACACTCGGCGGCGGGCAGGGTGGCAGCGCGCGCGGCGATGGGCCAGATGCCGTGCATGTGGGCATGAGCAACACGCGCAACACGCCGGTGGAATCACTCGAGCGCGCTTATCCGCTGCGCATCGTGGAGTACTCGGTGCGTCGAGGTAGCGGTGGGGCCGGCGCCAGTCGCGGCGGTGATGGTATCGTGCGTCGGTATCAGGCGATGGTCCCGTGCACGGCCACGCTGCTCACCGAGCGTCGCCGCGTGGCGCCACCGGGGGCGAATGGTGGCCACGATGCGCAGCCGGGTCGAAACCTGCTGAACGGCGAGCTGCTGCCAGCCAAGTGCCGGGTGAGCATGAACGCGGGTGACGTGCTGACGATCGAGACGCCCGGCGGCGGCGGGTGGGGCGCGGCGTAGCTCGTCGGCGTAGCTCGTCGGCGTAGCTCGTCAGCGTAGCTCGTCAGCGGTGGGAAACAGCGGCCCGTCGGGGAGGTAATCAGCCGCGCACACGCGCGCGGGCCTC
>CAMBRJ010000172.1 GCA_945870175.1 Gemmatimonas phototrophica | reverse complement strand
TCGGCTCTTCGCCAGCGCGGCGCTGCGATACGATCGCGTGAACTTTGCGGTGCGCGACCGCTTTATCACCGCGACCAATCTCAACGACTCCGGCGAGCGTGTGCTTAGTGCGGTGAGTCCGATGCTCGGCATCTCGTGGCGCGCGCGCCCGCTCGTGTCGGTGTACGCGAACGTGAGCACGGCCTTCGAAACGCCCACAATCACCGAACTCACCAATCAGGACAATGGCGCCGCCGGCCTGAACGCGCTGCTCGATCCACAGCGTACGCGCACGGCTGAAGTCGGCGTGCAGGGAATGTTCTGGTCACGGCTACGGGCCGACGTCGCCCTCTTCCGCGCCACCGTACTCGACGAGTTGGTGCCGTTCGACGTGCCGAATCAGCCGGGACGCCGCGCCTTCCGCAACGCCGGCCGCACCTCGCGACAAGGGGTCGAAACCAATCTCAATACCTCGACGTCGATGTTCGATATTGGGGTGGCGCATACCTGGTCGCGCTTCGCTTTCGACACGTACCGCGTTGGCGCCGCGAACTACGATGGCAAGGTGATTCCGGGCGTTCCCGCGCACCTGCTGCAGGCGTATGTCACGGCCCGTCGCGCGGGATGGTTCGCCACCATCGATGGCACCGCGTCGTCACGCGTTAGTGCCGACGATGCGAGCACGGTCTTCGCCGCTGGCTACGCGGCGTGGAATATGCGCGCCGGCTACACGGCCCCACGCGTGGGCCACGTACGGCTCGAGCCGACGCTCGGGATCGAAAACATGTTCGATCGTCGCTACGCCGGCTCGGTGGTGATCAATGCGACGCGCGCTCGTTACTTCGAGCCCGGACTGCCGCGACGGCTCACCTTCGTGATGCGCATCCAGGCCGAGTAAGTTCGTCGAGGGCTACTGATACTGGATGTACAACGGCTTCGGCGTGAGCGAGAGCAGATCGTGCGGCGTCATCATCCTGCTCCCCGCCCGCCGGTCGTTCTTGTAGAACAGTTTGAATCCCGCGAACTGCACCGGCTCGGCATACACATACGCCGCATAGGAATCGCGCTTGAGACTCGGCGGTCCCCAGCCGTCCATGTGCATGACGACTTGCACCCGCGGATCGCGCTTGATCTTCGTGGCGTTGGTGAGCATCGGTTTCGTGAAGCGATGCACCACGAGAATCTTGGGTGGCAGCTTTTTCTCCGTCACGAGCTTCGCGAGATAGTCGATCGCCCAGTTCACATCGGCGGCGTCGTAGCTGCCGATTTTCTTGCCGGGCTTGGTGCCGTCCTTCATGGAGAACTCGGGGTCCATGCCGAAGTGCACGTCGGGCCGTGATAACCACGGCTCGAGGCGTGGCAGCTCTTCCTGAATCGTGCTCAGCCCCACCTGCACATCGAGGAACAGCAGCGCGTTTCGCTCCTTCGCCCAGCCGTACACTTTCTCGGTGAGCGCGTCGCCGTGGCGCATGCGGTACGTGCCATCCTTCCCGGCATCGCCCTGCGCCACCGTCGTGATCAGATGCAGCGCCGGCTGTACCGGGGTGGATGGATCGGCCTTCGTCCACGCGGCGACTTCGCGGTCGAGCATCGCCAGCATCTCGGCCTTGGGGTACTCGCCGAGCACCCCCATGCGCTTCGAGAATGGATTGCCGTAATACGCGATGATACGCCTGGCCGGCAGCACACTGCCTGGCAGCGGCGCCGGCCCGGGCACCGGCCACACCGGCACCGGTTTGCCCGCCAAGGCGCGCGCCGCCGCCGACGTACCGGTGGCGGGATAGGCGTACGTGGGGCCGCTGTCGGTGTTGCTCGCGCCCGCTGACGCCTTGGTCGAAGACGGCTTGGCGGACGGCTTGGCGGACGGCTTGGCGGACGGCTTGGGCGGTGCGCTCTGCCCCGACACCGGTATCGCGAGTCGCGATGCGGCGAGGCCGAACAGCAGGGAAGCGGCGATGGTGCGTGGCAACATACGAGAGGTCATCTGGATCAATCTAGGCCGCGCCGATCCCCGTCACGGGAACCAGTCTCACCGTTCGAATGATTTAATTCTGTGTGATCGCACCGTGCGCGCACGCCAGTCTCCTCCATCCGCCCCGCCGACATGAGCGCCACGCCGACCGTTCCAGAGGATTTTGACGGATTTCTCCTCGACTTCATCCCCGTGCACGACGGCATCTGGAGCCTGTATGGCATCGACGACGACCGTCCGGTCGCGGCCTGGAGTCGTCCGCACGCCGAGCGCTACGACCAGCGCCTCACCGAAGCCACGGCGCGTGAAAAGGTGGCGGAGTGGGCGCTCGGCGACGTCACGACGAAGAATCTCCCCGCCTGCATCGCGAAGGCGGAAGCCACGCTCGCCACGGCGCGAGCCGCCCGCGCGATGTGGGCGGAGCGCCTGCGCGTCGTGAATGCGTTCCGGCCGGAGTAAGCCCGCACCGCTCCATACTCGGAGTCGTGCGTCTGGTCGTGCGTCTGGTCGTGTGTCTTATCGAATGCGCAGTACGAATGGCATGCGCGCGTACACACTGCGTGGATCGTTGTAGCGCAACAGCACGTCCAGCTCACGCGTGATGTCACGGGCGAGTGAGCTGGCCGGGCCGCGCCCCGAGAGCAGCGCAGTCGCGCCGGGATTCGCGGCCGCCCCGACGGCCGCGGCCAGTGGGGTCGGATTGTGCTCGAGCAACTCGGTCAGCTTCTCGGTGGCACTCTGCACGCGCGGGTACTCGCGCACGTCGTAGTCGCCGGTGATCTTGGCCAGCGATGCCGCACTCTTGAGCGCGGCATCAAGTCCGCCGATGGAGTCGACCAGGCCGATGCGCATGGCATCTTCGCCCGACCACACGCGTCCTTCGGCGATCGCGCGGACCGAGTCGGTGCTGAGTGAGCGCGCCGTCGACACGCGCGCGATGAACGCGTCGTACACCGCATCGGTCCCGCGCTGCAGTACCGCGAGTTCGGCCTCCGATCGTGGACGCGCGATCGAGAACAGATCGGCGTAGCGTCCGGTCTTCACCGTGTCAAACGTGACGCCGTTGCGATTCGCCAGCACCTTGATGTTCGGCACGAGGGAGAACACGCCGATCGACCCGGTGATCGTATTCGGCTGCGCAAACACACGCGCCGCCGCCGTGCTGATCCAGTAGCCGCCGCTCGCCGCTACCGTCCCCATCGACACCACGATCGGCTTCTGCTTCCGAATCAGCATCAGTTCGCGCTGGATCTGCTCGGAGGCAATGGCGCTGCCCCCCGGGCTGTTCACGCGGAGTACGACGGCTTTCACCTTGCTGTCGTGGCGCACGCGGCGGAGTTCGCGCGAGAGCGAGGAGCCCCCGATCAGGCCGTCGCCGCCTTCCCCGTCCACGATGTCGCCTTCGGCGTACACGATCGCAATCGTCTGACTGGCGCTGAAGCTGCGATCCTTCGCGACCGCGATCGGGGCGTAGTCGCCGAGGGTGATCTGCGGCAGCGTGGGACGATCGAGCAGCGTCGCCATCTCCGCCGCGCGAATGCTGTCCCTGGGGCTCTGCGTCACACCGTCGGCGGTGCGGGCGCCGGCGGCGAGCTTCTGCAAGTCGTCGAGGACATCGTCAAAGTACGCCACGCGATCCACCAGCTTGGCGGCTTTCGCCTCGGCCGGCAAAATGATCCCTTGTGCGTCGACTAACGTCTGCAGCGCCAGCGTATCGATGCCTCGGCTCTGGGCAACACCACGCTTCACTTCGCTCCACAGATCGCCGAGATACGTTTCGGTTTGCAACCGATTCTCGGGGCTCATGTCCTTGCGCGTGAACGGTTCGACCGCGGCCTTGAACCGGCCCACGCGGCTCACCTGCATGCCGATGCCGAACTTCTCGAACATGCCGGTGAAGAACAGCTGTTCCGAGGCGAGGCCCGGCATGGCGAGTGATCCGAATGGATCGAGGGTGACCACGCTGGCGGCGGAGGCTACGTAGTAGTCGCGCGTGTCCGGATTCACGAGATAGGCGTGCACCGGCTTCTTGGACTGTCGGAAGCCGGCGATCGCAGCCCGTAGCTCGCGCAGGGCGGCGAAGCCCGAGGCATAGCCGTCGGCGGAAATTGTGCCGCGTAGAAGAATGCCGCTGATGCGGTCATCGTCGGCGGCGGCCTTGAGGGCGATCGTCGCCGCGCGCAGCGGGATGGCGTCGCCACGTCCTGCCGAGAGCGCATCGTCGAGGAAGGAGCCTGGCTTTGTTTCCGCCGGCCGATCGGAAAAGTCACGCTCGAGATCGATCACGAGCACCGAGCCCGCGGCGACGTTGACGGGCTCCTTCGACCCGGCCGACGCGGCGATGCCCACGAGAAGCAAGACGCCGCCCACCACGCAGATCGCGATCGTGAGCAGGTTGGCGGCGATGGCGGTCAGAAACTGCTTCATCATTATCCGGACTCGAGAGGAATCGGCGATCAGGGCCTGTAGCTCCTACGCTCGCCACGTCGGAAAAGCTCCAGAAGGGTATACGGAAGGACCCTCGGCTTCAAAACATGACGGTTGCGTCGCAATTGGGGCTTGCCGGCGTCCCGGTTCCGTCACAGCTTCCCAGCGAGCCGATACCCCTCGCTGTTTTCCCGCCCGGAGGACGCCCGTTCATGCCCGCCTACACGGCCCCACTCGACGATATCCGTTTTCTGCTGCATGACGTGCACGATGTCGCGCAGTTGGCCGCGCTCCCCGGGTTCGAGGACGCCACGCCCGACCTGATCGATGCCGTGCTCGTCGAGGGCGCCAAGATCTGCGAGGAGGTGCTGTTTCCGATCAATCAGAGCGGAGACACCGAAGGGGTGACGTACGACAACGGCGAGGTGCGCACCCCCCGCGGCTTCAAGGAGGCGTACACACAGTACGCGGCGGGTGGCTGGACCGGCGTGTCGGCTGATGCGAAGTACGGCGGACAGGGGCTGCCTGAGTCGGTGCGCTTCGTGATGGAGGAGATGCTCTGCTCCTCGAACTTGTCGTTCAGTATGTACCCCGGACTCACGCACGGTGCCGTGAGCGCGCTGCTGAGCCACGGATCCGACGAGCTCAAGGAGCGCTTCCTGCCCAAGCTGATTGATGGGACCTGGGGCGGCACGATGTGCCTCACTGAAGCGCACGCCGGCACCGATCTTGGCATCATCAGCACGAAGGCGATTCCGGTCGATGGCGGGGCGTACACGATCACGGGCACCAAGATTTTCATCTCCGCCGGCGATCACGACCTCACCGAGAACATCGTGCACCTCGTGCTCGCCAAACTGCCCGATGCGCCGGGCGGCACGAAGGGCATCTCGCTGTTTCTGGTGCCCAAGTATCTGCCCAACGCCGATGGCACGCCGGGCGCGCGCAACGGCGTCACGGTGGGATCGATCGAGCACAAGATGGGCATCAAGGCGTCGGCCACCTGCGTGCTCAACTTCGAGGACGCGACCGGCTGGATGGTGGGTGAACCGCACAAGGGCATGCGCGCGATGTTCGTGATGATGAACGGCGCGCGGTTGGCGGTGGGCCTGCAGGGATTGGGGCTGGCGGAAGTCGCGTATCAGAACGCGCTGTCGTATGCGAAGGACCGTCTGCAGGGACGGTCGCTCACGGGCCCTAAGAACCCGGCGGGGCCGGCCGATTCGATTCTCGTGCACCCGGATGTGCGTAAAGGCTTGTTGCGCATCAAGGCCTTGAACGAAGGGATGCGGTCGCTGGCGTACTGGGTCGGTATTCGCATCGACCTCGAGCATCGTCATGCCGACCCCGCCGTGCGTGAAGCGGCCGAAGATCTCGTGGCGTTGATGACGCCCGTGATCAAGGCGTTTTTCACCGACAAGGGGTTCGACCACACCAACATCGCGTTGCAGACGCTTGGCGGGCACGGGTACATCAAGGAGTACGGCATCGAGCAGTACGTGCGCGACGCGCGCATCGCGCAGATCTACGAAGGCACCAATGCCGTGCAGGCACTCGACCTCGTGGGTCGCAAGCTGCCGATGGAAGGCGGGCGCTTGGTGCGTCGCTTCTTCGAGTTGGTCAAGGGCGACGTGGACGCGGCGGCGCCGGTCGACGGGCTCGAGGACTTCGCCACGGCGCTACGCGGGTCGTTATACCAGCTGCAAAAGGCGACGATGCTGCTGGCCGAGAAGGGCTTTGCAAATCCCGATGAAGTTGGGGCGGCGGCCACCGAATATCTGCACTTGATGGGATACGTCGCCGTGGGTTGGCAGTGGCTACGCATGGCGACCGTGGCGAAGCAGCAGTTGGCGGCGGGGAAGGGTGACAAGCGATTCCTCGAGGCCAAGCTCAAAACGGCGCGTTTCTACTTCGGGCGACTGCTGCCCGAAGCGGCCGCGTTATTGGCCGCCATTCAGGCGGGCTCCGCACCGATCATGGCCTTCGCCGACGACGAGTTCTAGGCGCCTTGGGCGAACCGTGGCCAAGCGCGGGCCATTCCGGAAACGCGAATGGCCCGTTCTCATTGGAGAGGATCGTGACGGGTGGGCCGCTGGCGTGACGGTCTCAACATTCGGTGCTCAACTCCGGAGTGGAATGTGCCGATGTTTTAGGCAACCTCACACCCACTTCATGTTCTTCAAGAAGCTCGTGTCTGAGCCCCGCCCCTCGATCGAACGAAGCTGTTCGAACGGCGCGACCGGCTCCTCAGTTCGGCAAGCGAT
>CAMBRJ010000171.1 GCA_945870175.1 Gemmatimonas phototrophica | reverse complement strand
CACGCTCATCACCTCACCCGTGGCCACGTTGCGGCGCGCGATGTTGCCACCCTGCGACTCGTAGTACACGTAGTCGGGATTGAACGGGTCCTGGGCCGTCTGCAGTCCGTCGGCGGCGAAGATTGCGAACCAGTCGGTCATCTGCAGTGGGGCACCGGCGCGACGACTCAACCCGCAGGAGCTGCCGTTGTCCTGCAACCCGCCGCAGACGCGGTACGGCACCTGAAAGTCGTAGCTGATGCCGTAGAACTGGCCCATCGCCATGTTGTTCACGGCGTCGTACGTGCCACCCTTGTCCCACGTCTGAAAGATGCCCGCGTCACCACCGACAATGAAATGCTCGGGGTCGTTGGGGTCGATCCACATGCCGTGATAGTCTTCGTGAATCCCCACCATGCCCGCGCGCCACGAGCGCCCGCCGTCATCAGAGAACGCGAAGTCAACGGCCATGCGGTACACGCGATCTGGGTTCTTCGGATCGACGCGAATTTGCGAGAAGTAGAACGGACGGTTGTTGATCGTGCTCATCCACGTCCACGTGGCGCCGCCGTTCGACGAGCGGTACAACCCACTCAGCAAACGCTGCGGCTTAGCACCACGCACGCTGTCGGCTTCGACCATGGCGTACACCATGTCGGGATTGCTCGGCGCGAGCGCAAGATTGATGCGCCCCTTGGTGGTGGCCGGGAACCCGCCGCCGGTGATTTCTTTCCATGTGGTGCCGCCGTCGGTGGACTTCCAGAGCGCCGAGCCGGGGCCGCCGCTCTTGAGGAAGTGCGCCTTGCGAATGCGCTCCCAGCTGGTGGCGTACAGCACATTCGGATCGCGCGGATCCATCGCGAGATCCACGAAGCCCGCCTTGTCGCTGATGAACTTGGCTAACGTCCAGGTTTTGCCGCCGTCGACGGTCTTGTAGAGACCGCGCTCGGGGTTGGTGGCCCACAGTGCGCCCAACGCGGCGACGTACACGATGTCGGGGTTGGTGGGATGCACGAGAATGCGCCCGATGTGCTGCGTCTTCTCGAGGCCCATGCTCTGCCACGTCACGCCGCCATCCACCGACTTGTAGATGCCGTAGCCCGGCGCGACGGAGTTGCGCGAATCTTCTTCGCCCGTGCCGGCCCAGATGATGTTCGGATTGCTCGGGGCAATCGCGAGATCGCCCATCGAGGCGATCGGTCCCTTCTCCCACAGTGGCACGAACGACGTGCCGGCGTTCACCGTCTTCCAGATGCCACCGGTGGCGCCGGCCACATAGAACGTTTTCGGCGCGCTGGGATGCGCTTCGACGTCGGTGATGCGTCCGGCCATGTTCACGGGGCCGATTGAACGCCAGCGCAGGCCGTTCAGTGTGGTCGCATCAGGCGTTTGCGCGCCCGCGACGGCCGAGAGTAGCAGTGCCGGTGCGGCAAGACGAAACAGAGAACGCATGACGGTGACGGAAGAGTGGAGAGGGATTCGCGGGCTCATCGCATGCCCGCTTTCTGTAGTGCGTTCACGCCGCCGACCACGGGAATGCGGAACGATGACTTTGCGAGATCGAGCGTGAGCTCGGCCCCGGCCTTCGGCCACAACGTGAATTCGCGGTCGCTCGACATGATCATCACCGCGAGCTGCTTGCCGGCGGGAATGAATTCATCAGTCGGCTCGAGATCGAACGTGACGTCGCGATACTCGCCCGCTTTAAGCGCGGTACCGCGATTGTGCGACGCATAGTTACCGCCCTGCGTGAGCGCCTTGGCGTTCTGCAGGTCGGCCCATCCATGGGACACGTTGCCCTTGTAGCTCTGGGAGCCGACGCGCGCCGAGTCGTACGGAAGCATGACGAGCCACACGCTGAGATTCGCCGCTTTCACATTGGCGGCCATGCGCAGCGTCACGCGCGGCGTGCCCGAAATGTGGACGGTATCGGAGAAGACCGGGGTGGCGTACAGCAGGCGATTGGCCGACGACGGTGCGCTCGCGAGGGCACTGCCGCTAAACGCCACGTCGTCGGTGAGTGATTCGGCGCCGGCGGCGGCCGGCGCGAACGCCAGCGACGCGATGCCGCGTCCACCCGCGGTGGGGTGCAGCGTGACCGGCACGGTGCCCGGCACGGGGAAGGTGGCGAAGGGCGTGGGCAACGCCGTCGCGCGTAAGCGTGGGTTCGGCGCCGGCGCCCCCTCTGGTACCTGCGGTGACACCGACGCCATCGGCGCTTGCGCCGCAGCGTCCTGCACGATGTACGCCGACTGATCGCCCGGCACGCCATTGTCCACGCCATACAGGTAATGGCTGAACCAGCGATTGAGCATGTCGGCCGGCGGATTGCCGCCGTGTCCGCCCTGATGCAGATACAGCCCCACGGGCAGTCCGCGCGCCCTCATCTCATCGTAGATGCGCACACTGTGCGCCGGCGTCACGTTGTAGTCGTTCAATCCATGCGCGAGCAACACCGCCGCCTTGATATTCTTTACGTGCGGCAGCAGGTCGCGCTTCTTCCAGAAGTTGTTGAAGTCGCCGGTGGCGCGGTCCTGTCCTTTGGGCCCCGCGAACACGTTGCTCTTCCAGATCACGTCACACTTCGCGCGCGTCGCCGGATCACCGCTGGCCACGAAGTCGTACAGCACGTCCGCGTCTTCGCCCAGATAGCCACCGGGCGAGCGCACGAGTCCGTTCGATCGGTAGTACAGGTAGTACGAGGTGTTCGGCGCCACGGGCACCACCACTTCAAGTCCCTTCACGCCCGTCGTGGCGGCGGCCAGCGGCAGCGTGCCTTCGTACGACGTGCCGATCATGCCCACCTTGCCGGTGGACCAGCCGGTGGCGCGGACTTCCTCGCGGCCAGTGGGGCTGGTGAAACCCTTGGCCCGCCCATTCAGCCAGTCGATCACGAACTTCATCGGCGCGCGTTCGGGGTAGTCGCCCACGGTGGCGCAGCCCTGCGACAACCCGGTGCCCGGCGCTTCGGAGTGCACCACCGCGAAGCCGCGCGGTACCCACTCGTTCACGAGCGCGTTCGAAATGCGTCGCCGATTGGGCTGATGCACCGGCGCCGCCATCGCTCGGCGCGTGGGCGGCTGATCGCCGAGTTCCTGCACCACGTTCCAGTTGGAATCGTCGCGCGAGGTGCCGGCGAAGTACGGGCTCGCGCTGTAGAGCACCGGCACCTTCATGCCACCGCCCTCGGTCTGCGCTGGGCGGGTGACGTCGACATGTACGCGGTCCTTGCGGCCGTCGCGATCGCTGTCGAAATCGGTCTCGACCCAGAGGTCGTGTCGAATCCACGCGGTGGAATCACGCCACGCCGGAACCACCTGGGCCATGCCGTTCGCGAACACGGGAGCGGTGGCGGTGGCGGCGGCCGGTGACGAAGGGGCCGACGACTGGGCGAGCGCCGTGCGGGCGGCGAAGACGGTGGCCAGCGCCGCAGACGCGTGCAGGCTGGCGAGGACGAAACGACGGCTCATAACGCGATGTCCGGAGTGGAGGCGACGCGGACCTGCAGGGGAAAAGGGCGGCAGAGATCGCCACACCTCAATGTGCGGGCCGAACGGCCCGAGGGGGAGTAGTGGCGGTTCAGGCGTGGCGATCATCTGGTGGCGGCCTTCGCCCATTCCCAGGTCCGCATCGCCGAAACGGCGCAGTGAGCCGCGCAGTCGTTCGCCGGCGGCAACAGCTGTCACACGTTGACAGCGGGGCCTGAATCCGGGCTTGGCAATACTACATGAATCGTTCGCCCCGCCGAGTCTCCAACAGTGTGCGACAAGTCACCGACGACGGTGCTCACGTTTTTGACCACCGGCTCGCCGCCGACTTGCGAAGCGAACACTATGGCCCCGTCTGATTTTTCCACGCCGTCGGTGCGGAGCACTGCCGCGGACTCAACGCGCAAACTGGCGATTGCGGTCGGCCTCATCCTCGGCATCACCGCCGCCAGCGTGCGCGCCGTCGTGGTCGACCGGACGGTGGCCACGCAAACCCGTGCGGCGGATGCGCCTCGCGATGGCGTAGCCGTCAAGCGCGTGGTCGCGAATGCGTCGACGCCCACCGCAGCCATGGCGCCGTTCGAGACTACGCGAGGGGCTGAATCACGACCACGGGTCACCGCATCGCCGACGTCGCTGACATCACCGGCATCACCGGCATCACCGAATGCCGAGGCGCGGCGTGCAGCGGCGCCGGCACCACTCGTCGAGCCGGCGTTTGTCGCCGCGCATGACGCGCCGCGCGTGATCGCACGGCCTCCAGTGTTCGCGCTCACCGGAGCGACGCGAGCGACCGGCACGCCTGAGAGTGCGCCGGTGCCTCCCGAATTCCAACGCGGCCCGCTCGACTGGCGCACGTTGGTGTCGCATCCCGGCGTGACGTTCGGTTTCGAGGAGATCACGGACGCCTCGACTGGCTCGTCGGCATTCTCGGGCGCGCGATCCCTGCGCACGCACAGCGATATCGCCCTCACGCTCGACATGGACTCGTTGGTGGGCTGGCGCGGCCTCACGATCTATGCGCAGCACAAGACGAAAACAGGACGCAATGGCTCCGATGAAGCCGCCCTCGTGCAGAGCTTCTCCAACATCGACGCCGATGACTTTCGCGCGATGGGAGAAGTCTGGGTGGAGCAGCGCGTGCTGCAGGACCGCGTGATCCTCAAGGCCGGCCGCATCGACTTCAACAACGCGTTTGCCGGTACCGACAACGGCGCCGCGTTCCTGAACGCTTCGATGGGCTTCTCGCCGAGCATCGTGGCCGCGCCCACGTTCCCGTTGCCGACGTGGGGTGTAGAGGCGACGGTGAGCCCTTGGTCGCTCTTCAACTTGGGCGTCGGGATGTTCGACGGACTCGACGGCGCACCGGCCCCGGCTGGCGGACGCTCGCGCTTCCAGATCGTGCAGGCGAATCAGCAATGGGCGCTCGGCCAGTCGCAGCGTGTGGGCCGCATTGGTGTGGGCGCGTGGCGGCACACCGGCCTGTTCTCCGCGCTCGACGCCGAACCCGACGCCGATCCCTCGGTGCCCGGCACCAACGGCTGGTATGCCACGCTCGACCAGACGGTGTGGCAAGGCCGTGCGCGCGACGGCGACGCCGACAATCACGCCTCGGTGGCCGCCTTCGCCCAGTTCGGCGTGTCCAGTCCGAACGTGCAGGCCGTGCACGCGCATCGCGGAGGCGGCCTGACGCTCTCCGGCTTGCTGGCGGCGCGACCCGCCGATCTGATCGGCGTCGGTGTCACGCACGCGTCGTGGGGCACTGGCCGCGAGACCATCGGTGAGCTGTTCTATCAGCTACCGGTCACGTCGCATCTGTCACTCGTGGCCGATGTGCAGCGCGTGCGTCGGCTGGACGGGCCGGGCCTGCGCGCGTACGGCAATGTGGCCACGATGCGCACGGCGCTGTCGTTCTAAACCGCGTCCCGATAGGCCGCGCGATTCCGCCCTTCCCAGTTCTTGATGTCGTCGAGCGCCGAGCGATCGGTGGCCGCGTAGCGACGACGGGTGGCGGCGATGGCGGGATCATCGGCCGACGCGGCAACGACCGAGGCAATCGGCATGCGCCAATGCTGCCAACGCGAGAAGAACGTATCGGTGCCGATCCACTGCTCGGCGCGTCCTGACTTCTTGTCGTTCTCGAGTGGCTGATTGCCGACGGCCGTTTTCGCGAACAGGGGGACGCCGGTGCACCGACCAGCGGCGGCGTCCACGCCCACAATCAAGAAGTCCTGCGTGCCGACGACGGAGCGGTCGCCTTCGGGACCCAAGACGGCATTGGTCTGGGCGCCGCCGAGGGCGCGCAACGTGGCCGTGTCCAGCTGGATCACGAGCCCGGGAGTGACGTCTTCATGCGTAAGTGACATGGCGGATGATGCCCGGAACGTCCATGGCTGGCAAGGCCGTTGAGGGCTGCGTGGTACGAATCACGAACCGTACCGGACGCTAGGCCGCACCAGGCGCGCGTGCTCCGAGAAAATCGGCCACCAGCGAGACGATACGGTCTGGCTGTTCGCGATGCGGCACATGCCCACAGCCGTCGATGATCTCGAGCTGCGACACGCCCTGCACCCCGCGGGCGATGCGACGCGGAAATTCAACCGATCCGAATTCGTCCGCGTCTCCGTGAATCACCAGCGTTGGGCAGCGCACACGGCTCAGGTAGGGATCGAGCGTCCAGTCGGTAAACGCCGGCGACATCCACGTTTCCGTCCAGGCGTCCAGCACCCACTGCGCTTTCTCGCCGTGGAAGCGGGTGAGCTTGGCGAAATACGCCGGGTTCTCGAACTGCACCTTCGCGGCCCGTATGCCATCGAGCGTGTGCGGCTCGAGGAACGACTGCGCCGACTCCGAGACCACGTGCAGGCAGCGCTCCGGCATCGCGGCGGCAATCATGAGGGACATGCCGCCGCCCACGCTGTGACCGAACAATGAAAAATCGGTGAAGCCAAGCGCCTGTCGAACGGCCGGGAAGTACATCTCGGCCTCTTCGTCGATGAAGTGCATTGAGGGCGGATCGTGACGCGCCGACGACTGTCCGAAGCCGAGCCGGTCGTACGCGATCACCGGACGCCGGACCGCGCGCGTGAGGCGTTCGGGAAAGTCGCGCCACAGCTCGACCGAGCCGAGCGAATCGTGCAGCAGCACGACCGGCGACGCGCCGGCGACGACGTCGGGCGGCGTCCATTCGCGAACTAACACGTTCCCGCCAGGCACCGCCACGCGATGCTCCT
>CAMBRJ010000170.1 GCA_945870175.1 Gemmatimonas phototrophica | reverse complement strand
CCGCGGCACCGAGCAGGAACTGCGCTTGGGCCTTGGTGGGTCCCTGCGACACAGAATCCGCATCCGTCAGGGTAGAGATCATCGCGTCGAAGTCCGCCGGCAGCTTGCTGGCCTGCGCCTTCTTGAATTGATCGTTCCCGATCTGCACGAGCATTTGCCGCACGAGCGTGGTGGTGTCACCCGCGGCAATGACCGCGCGAGCCGCCGGCATCACTTCTTCCGTGCGATTCAGTTCCTTGAGCAGCGTGAGTCGTAGGAAGGCGCCGTTGTCGACGGCGACCTTGGCGGCGGCCGCCTTATCAAGCGCTTCGAGCGCCTGCTGGTTCTGACCGGCCTTCTGGAGCGCCACGATCTGCGTGAAGGTAAGCCCCGGCTCGCCCGGGAACTTGGCCAAGCCCTTGGCCGCCATCTCGGCCGCCTTCTGGAACTGGCTGTCGGCCGCCATGGCCGCCGCCGAGAGCACGAAGTAGGCGGTGTCGGCGAACGACGTGTCCAGCTTCACCAGTTCGTCACCCTGCGCGAACGCTTCTTTGTAATCGCGCGTGGCGAGCAGAATGCGCCAGCGAAGACGCAGCAGATCCGGGTCACCCGGGTTGAGCATGACGGCCGTATCGATCACCGGCTTGGCGAGACGCGGATTGGCCACGCTGGCCAGCTCTTCGACCACGTCCTTCTGGAGGCGCGGGTTCTTCGGGTCGGTGGCGAGGAGACGCGTCAGCGCCACCACGGCCGAGTCCTGCTGACCGAGCGCGCGATACGACGACGCGAGGATCGCGAGGCCGGGCCGGCTCCTGGGATCGATGGCCACGATCTCTCTGGCAATCGCGAGCTGTTCAGCGGCCGGCGCCTTCTGCGTGATCATCACGTTCGCCATGCAGATACGCGCGAGCGTGGCACGCGGGTACAACACGATGCCTTCCTTTGCCGCCGCGATCGCGGCGTCATACTTCTGATCGCGCGCCGAGTTGATGCACTTCTTTTCTGCGTCGATCTGCTTGCGGGCTTCCTTCAGTTCCTTGGAAATCGCGCCGGCGGCGTCGCCAACCGACTTGACCTCGTACGAACCGATCGGCTGCACGAGCGCGTTGTCGCGGGCGAGCACGAGATTGGCATCGACCTTGACGCCGGTGGCGGTCTTGCTCACCGTGCCCGTGACGTACTCATCGGCCCGAAGCAGCGTCGCGAGCGCGCGCTGATCATGCGCCTCGAGGGCGTCGGTGATCGGGAAGCCAGAGGCTTCGAGCGTGGCATTGATGTCCGTCTTGGGCAGGACATACACCTGCTTGAACGGGAACTCGCTGTTCATGCGCGAGCGCACCGCATCGGCGGCCTGCACTCCCAAGCCCTTCTCACCAGCCTTGAACACCGCCACGAGCACGCGCGTGGCGTTCGGGTCAGGAACCCGATTGTACTGAGCGGACGCAATCGACGGCACCGCGAGGGTACCAACGAGGGCGAGACCGATTCGGGCGAGCGCCTGGAAATGCCGTGACATCAATGTCGTAACCTCCGCACCGTGAGCCGTGGATCCGGCGTAACGCCGGCATACCTGTAACCCGAGTGGCCGTGCGTGAGCCAAGCGGATCTGGGGGGAACTGCAGAACTTGGAGTGCCGCTTCAAACAGTGCAAGCACTCGGCTGAGGCCGACGCCTGTTCGATACCGTACCGCACGTTCAGGCTACTTCGCGTAACGCCGAACGGTCGAGACGAGTGCAACGAGTGCAACGAGTGCAACGAGTGGGGCGGGTGCAACGAGTGGGGCGGGTGCAACGAGTGGGCGAAGAGGGACTCGAACCCCCGACATCCTGCGTGTAAGGCAGGCGCTCTAACCAACTGAGCTATTCGCCCGGTGTACGTCAGGCCCGCGTCGTCCGTTGAAAAACTACCACGATCGGGGAGGTGCTGTTCCCGCGTGCGGCACAACTTAACCGGATTGTCACGTTCCGTCGCGCGGCCGTCCCATCCCTCGCCGACGCGAACTCCGCTTATCCCTTCAGAATCGCGAGTGGTACCAGCACGACGTATCCGAGTACGAGCAGCAGCGGGGCAATGGTCTCTCCGCCGAGGGCGAGGTCCACGTAGCCGACCACCAAGGAAAGTGCGGCAGCGCCCCAATACAGGAGGGCGCGAGAACGGGGCTTGTTGATCGAAGTCATGGCGCAGGATACCGCCAGACCAAGCAGCGCGGCAAGGGCCGGTTCAGACTGGCCGTGGCTCAGGATACCCGAATGACATCGGATGGTCCCGTCGCTTGTCCCACGGCCTCCTCTCCCTCCGGGCCCGCGTCCCCCCCGGCTTCCGATCCGACGTCGAGCAACGCCTGAAGGACCGACGCACGTGCCGCCTCGTCCTGGGCCAGATCGTGGGCCCGCATGGCGTCGAGCTTCCGGCGGTCCCGGCGGCGCCTGCCGACGTAGAGGGGCAGCAGGATCACCCCGAACAGCCCGAATACGGCGGAGAGGTTGGTGACCAGTGAGAGCGCCCCGTATCGACTCCGGGTGCGCGCCTTCCAGTGCGCCTCGAACTGCTCGCCGGTCATTGCATAGGCCTGGCGAATCCCCTTCTCCATCGAACCCGTAGCTCTCCAGTAGCTGAAAAAATTGGTGAGACCGTTCACGGGATCGAGTGCCTGCAGTTCGCTCACCACGCGATAGGCCATCGCGTAGCTCCACGTCGCTTCGGAGGCCCCGGCGAAAAAGCCCGCCTCCAGCCGATCGAGCGACGGTAACGTACGCCACACCATCGTCAGCGACGTTTCGAAGGCGGCGTCGCGGGTCCACTCGCCGGCCGCCACGCTGGCGTAGCCCTCGTCGAACCAGCGGGGGGGCAACCGTCCCATGCGCTCGTGCAGCGCCAGATGGGCCAGTTCATGGCGCAGGACGACGACCGGATCTCCGGCATCGCTGCCCGCGCGGCCGCCCTGAAGCACCAGCCGCTGCTCGTCGGGAATCGCGATGGCGGCGCCCCACTCCGGCGCGTGCGGCCCCACCCACTGCCGAAAACGATCGGCATTCGGGGCCACCGCGATGAGAACGCGCGCCCGGGGACGCGGCAGCCCGGGGAAGGTGTCGTTGGCCTGCGCGGCCGTCAGCAGCGTGCGGGCCAAGCGCGCATCACGCGCGTCGGCGACGACCGTGAAACGTCCCGCGTCGAGCCGGATGCCAGGGGCCGGCGCCGACTGCGCCGACAGCGACGGCCCGCCCGGCCTCGCGAGCAGGCACAGCGCCAGCGCCACACGCGTCGCGGCCGTGACGATCAGTCGGCGCGCGGTGGTGCTCCGCCCTGCTCTATCTGCCCCAACAGTTCCGCGCAGCGTTTCCCCCATGGACTGAACTTGTTGGTCTCCGCGCCGGTACGCCACGACGCGATGGCATCTTCGCGCCGTCCGGCGAACCAATGGACGCGTCCCAGTTCATACCAGCTCTGCAGCAAGTTGGGTCCGAGCTCGAGCGCCTTCCGGAAAAACGTGCCGGCATCATCGTACATCTCGCGCTCACGATAGACCATTCCGAGATATAAATGGGCATAGAGCGTGGCCTTGCGGTCGAGATCGAGTCGGATCACGCGCGCGAGATGCTCGATGGCCTCGCCGTAGCGCCCCTGACGCAGGCAGATGTAGCCCACGTTGGTGTGGGCCAGCGCGTGTTCGGGATCGCGTGTGAGGACCCGCTGGAAGGTGGCGATCGCGGCGTCATACGGCGGCTGCATCATCTGCGCCCACCCCAGCAGCGTCTCGGCGTCGTTGTTGCCCGGGGCCAGCTCCAGCGCCCGTCGCAGCGCCACTTCCGCTCCGGCCGCGTCGCCGAGCGACAGTTTTGACCACCCTTTCTCAATGAACGTCGAGGCGCCGAGATGATCGACACGTCCCGATCCGGAGACCGTCGCCGCCCCCGCGGACGGTTGGGCTGCGGGCGTCGCGCCGTCGAGCCGCTTCCAGCGCTCCACGAGTTCCTTGACGTTGGCCTTGAAGGCGAGCGCAGCCGTGGCGGCCGCATCCGCGTCGCGGAACAGGGAGATGATCTGCTGCTTGAGACGCTCGCGCTCCTCCGGCGACGGCTGGGCGGCCAACGCGTCATGGATCGCATCGAAACGCGTCTGCAAATCGGAGCCGGTGAGCGACATGGCGCGATCCTTCCACAGAGTCATCGGAGAAGGCGAACGAGATCGAGCACGAGAACCGTACGCCCGCCACGCGTGAACGTAGCGATGGCGCCAGTGCGATGCGCATCGGGATGATCGGCCGGCAGTGGCAACAGCTCGAGGGTATCGACACTCACCACGTCATGCACCGCATCCACCGGGAGCGCCCACCAGTCGTCGTTCACATGCGCCACGAGCACACGTCGCAGTGCGACGGCACCGCCGCCGAGCACGAGGCCGAGCGGCGAGGCGAGATCGGCGTACGGGAGCACGCGCCCCTCGAACGTGACGCTCGGTGCCCCGGTGGACGGACGCAGCACGCGGTCGATGAGTTCGACGGGCCCCGCGAGGCGGTGCGCGCCGATCGAGAAACAGACGAACGTCGCACGCTCCACCGCCGTCACGGCGCGACGGCGGACGGCGAACATCGCGGTCGTCTTGAATGTGCTCACCGAACACTCACGCGATCTTCTCCCCGTGGTCGTCGGCCCGACCCTGCCCCGCCACGAGGCGCGCAATCGCCGCCGGCACGTCGGAGAGTACGACAATTTCGTCGGCGCCGGCCACGCGCAGCGCGGCGTCGGGCATCCCGGGAATCACGCACGAGGTGCGCTCCTGCACGACAGCGAGTCCGCCGGCCTGTCGAATCGCCAGCAGTCCGTCTGCGCCGTCGCGCCCCATGCCCGTGAGCACGACGCCAAGGCACGCCGCGCCATAGCAGTGCGCCACCGATTTGAAGAGCCGATCGGCCGCCGGTCGCACGCCCCATTCCGTAGGTTCCTGATCGAGCAGCGCCACGGGCGCGCGCGGCGTGCCGCCCACCCGCAGGTGAAAGCCACCGGGGGCCACGTAAGCATGCCCCGCGAGCAACGGTTCACCGTGCATCGCCTCATGCACCGCCAATCGCGAGATCCCATGCAATCGGCTCGCAAAGCTGGCCGTAAACCCTGCGGGCATATGCTGCACAATGAGCACCGCGGCCCGCTCGAAGCGCGGCAATTGCGGAAGGAGCCGGCTCAGCGCCGCCGGGCCGCCCGTTGACGCGGCGATGCACACGACGAACGACGGTGCCTGCCCAGAGGCCGACCGCGAGGACACGCGCGCCGGTGAGCGGAGGCCGCGATCATGCGCCGAACCGCGAGCCACCAAGTCCGTCGAGACGAGCGTCGGTGACAGAGACGGTGACCGCGACGGTGACAGCGAGAGCACGTCGAGCACCGTCACCGATGCGGCCGCACGCAGCGCCTCAAGCAGCTGATCGCGCACGAGGTCAAGATCGAGACTGATCGCGCCCGACGGTTTCCGCACAAACTCGACCGCCCCGCGATCGAGCGCGCGCAGGGTGGCCTCGGCGCCGCCGTCGCGGCCGCCCGCACTGAGCATCACGACCGGTCGCGGCCACTCCCGCATGATCCGATCGAGACAGGCCAAGCCATCGAGGTTGGGCATGTCCACATCGAGCGTGACCAGATCGGGATCGAGCAGCGGCATCTGTCGCAGCGCATCGAGTCCATCACGCGCGGTCCCCACCACCTCGAACTCGCCACTGGATGCCACGATGTCGCTGACGAGACGGCGCATGAACGCGCTGTCGTCCACCACGAGCACGCGTCGACGCCCGCCGAGGCGCCCATCGGCCGGCGCGCTAGAGGTAGACATCTTCGCCTCGCACGGTGCGCACGTGGACTCGCCCGGTGGACACGTCGAAGTACACGGAGCGCCCGAAGTCGCCGCCGACCGCTTCCCCAACGATGGGAATGTCATGGGCGGCGCAGGCCGCGCGCGCCGCCTGCACGTTGCGCGCACCAAGACTGATGGCGCCCGGTGCCAGCAACGGCGCGAACATGCTGGCGCCGCCAACCAGTCGTGCTTCGATCTCGTGCGTGGCGCCGAGCGCCCGCATTCGGGCGAGCATCGCCGGCACCGCCGTGGACGCGGCCTTTCCCGCACTCGGCGTGTCCGCGGAGAGGGCATGATGCGGCAGCAGCACGTGCGCCAGCGCACCGACCCGGTGCGCGCGGTCGTGCAGCGCGATCGCGAGGCACGACCCGAGCCCGATCGTCACGAGTGTGATATCCTGGGCACCGGCGGTGAGATCGGCGATGCCGACCATGTGCTGCGTCATCGCGGCGACACGCCGATCGAATTGACCGCCCACCTCATACCGCGCCACCCACCAGGGCGTCGTCGCTGCTGGCGACCGATACGGACTCCGACGGCGTCGCGCGGCGCATCGCGTCGAGATTCGCGCGCACGATCGCATTGTCCGGGTCGAGCGCCAGCGCCTGCTCCCAGGAGGACTGTGCCTCCGCGAGTGCGCCACGCCGGTAGTGGACATTGCCGAGCTTGAGATACACATCCGGCCCGTGCGACGGATTCAAACGCACGACCCGCACGAACGATTCGAAGGCCTCGTCGTAGCGCTGCGCGCGGTACAAGTAGTCGCCGAGGTTCTTGTGCAGATGGGCACAGTTCGCATCCTCGAGCAACGCGTGCTCAATCGTCCGGGCGGCGAGTTCGTAGCTGCCGCGCCGTTCCTGCACGACGGCCAGATTGTTATGCAGCGCGGCTGCGTGCGGATGCAGCGTGATGCCTTCGT
>CAMBRJ010000169.1 GCA_945870175.1 Gemmatimonas phototrophica | reverse complement strand
ATGTCTCGCCGCCAGATAGCCGAAGGTGAAGCCGTGCAAGCCATCGGCCGACACACCACCGCGAATCGGCGCCCACGACAGCGTGGCCACGCTGTCGGGTGACTGCAGCATGGCGCGAATAACCGCCGCCTTGCCCTTCACGATCTCGCCGCGCTGCCATGGCGCGATCACGCCGTCGGCGAACATCGCGTCGAGCGCCAAACGCATGGAGAGATCACTGCTCGTCTTCGAGAACGCCCGATCGATCTCGAGCAGCCTCGTGATAGCGGCCAGCGGCGCGGGATCCGCCGCTGGCCGGTCGACCACGCGCCGGGCCGCTGGCCGCTGCGCCGACAGGCGTGCCCCGCCGCGGTGCGGGATCATCAGCGCCGCCATAAGCAGCACCGCGGGGGCGAGGAGTGTCGGGCGCATGGACGGAATCTACGGCCCGACACTCCTCGTGGTTACGGCTCGCGCTTCAGCACGTCGTCGTACTGCCTTTTTCCGCGACGGGCATTGTAGCTGCGCTGCATCTGGTACTTGGCTTCGGTCTCGCTGAAATCGCGCTGCTCGTACCGTTCGGCCAAGGCGTTGAGGTCGCGCACCTGCGACTGGAGTGCTTCGGCCATGTCAGGGTCCTCCATCAGCGGGCTGCTCGACAGCTCAGACGACGCCTGCATCATGAACTCCTGCGCGCCGGCGGCGTCCCCGTGCCGCTGACAACGCGCCGCGTCTTCGCGGGCCTTGGCCGCGCGAGCCAGCAGCACGGCATGCTCCACCTCCGGCACCAGCGTGGACTGCGTCTCCAGCGACGCGGCCACACCGAGGGTCATCGAGCGGTGCTCCACCCCGCCGCCATCCAGCAGCACATCAGCCTGCAGGACAAGGGTGGCAATCGCCGCCCCGCTACTGGCCAGCGCATCAAGTCGATCGGCCGGCACGAACAGCTCGACCAGCACCGGCTTGGGTTCGCTGGCATACAAATCGCCGAGATCGAACGTGAACGTGTTGGCCACCGACGTGGCGGGCCAGCTGGAATGCGTGGCAAACATCGCCACCGAGTCCTGTAGCGTGAGTGTGACGGACAGCCCCTGTGCCGACACCGACAGCAGATTCCCCATCTCTTCGGCGAGCACGTCCTGCGCCTGATCAGGACGCTCGACGTACCAACTGTTGCCGCCGCCAGCGTCGGCCATGGAACGCAGGAGCGCGTCGTCGTACCCCTCGCCGACGCCGATCGCGGTGGTCGTGATCCCCATCGCGCGGGCGGTCCGGGCCAGCTCCACCAACGTGGACGGGTCGATGATACCGGCGTTGGCGTGCCCGTCGGTGAGTAGCACGATGCGGCGCGACGACCCCTCGAGAGAGCCGAGCATGCCGAGTGCCTGCTCCATGTGCTGCCGGCCGCGCAGCCACCCACCGCTGAGGTTGGTGCTGCCGCCACTACCGATGTCGCTGACGTGCTGCACCAACTGAAAATGCTGAGCCCGCGGGGCGGGCGGCGCCACGACGTCCACCTGATCGTCGAAGGCAATCACGGAGACGACATCGTCGGGGTGCAGGCGCTCGACGGCGCTGATCGAGGCGGCCTTCGCGGCCTCCAATCGATCGCCGCTCATCGACCCGCTGCGGTCGAGCACGAGGGAGATGGCCAGCGGGGTGCGCTGTCGGTGGGCCGGCACGTGGCCGGAGATGGTCAGGAGGGCCCGGACCACGACGCCGGCGGGGCCGGCGGGCGGGGCAATGGGCTGGTGATCAACAAGCAGCACAGCATCCATCAGACAAACTCCGCGTTGGAGGATGTCTGTACAGTGCGAGAGGGGTCTGACAGTCGCCGCTATTCGTCGGGCGAGTGCTTCATGACGCTCTCGATTTTGGGGAGTACGGACACGATCCGGCCGAGGATCAGGATCGTAAACGCCACGGCGATCAACCCCTGCATCGCGGCCACGAAACGCGCTTCGCCGAGGGGCCGAATATCGCCGTACCCGATGGTGAGCTGGGTGACCACACTGAAATAGATCGCGTCCATCCAACTCTCGGCACCGGCCAGCTTGCTCAGCATGGTGACGTAGACAATCCCGAAGCAAATCAACAGCTCGAGATAGTTGAGGAAGCTGAGCACCAGCGTGCGGACGGCCGACGAGATCACGACCCGCTCTTCGGTGCGAAGCTGGTCAAACACGCTGAGATTGACCGACGACTGAAAGATGTCGAGGATCCGGATGGTGGCCAGCACCCGCGGAATCCAGAGTGGCCAGCCGACCTCGAGTTCGGTGACGAGCAGCAGTAGCAACTCGATCGCGAACCAGGTCAGGATGTACGCTTCTTTGCGACGCGACCGGAGCGCGGTCGCCTGCTTCGGATTCTCCCGGAACGCCTCGGAGTTCACATGCGCGAGACGGCTCCCGCCCACCATCCGGCTCGGCGACAGCTGATGCAGTAGCCAGAACACCCGCTCGAAAAACCAGGTAATGATCGAGTAATCGCGCAGCTGCTTGCCAAGCAGGCGGCGCATCAGGATTCCCGCGCGATGGCGGCCGGGTCCGTCACGACGTGGTCCAACGCGATGAGCTGGGGCATGGTGGTGCAGAAGTGATCGGCGGTGGCGTGCTTCGTCGTGTGCCATCAAACACCCCCGCCTGCGTGATGTCAAGATTATCTTGCATCGATGCGGTTTCCTCGCGCTGCCGGCATCCTGCTGCATCCGACTTCCCTCCCGTCTCCCGGTGGCATTGGGGACATGGGCCCCGATGCGTTCCGCTTCGTCCGTTGGCTGGCCGACGCGGGTATGAAGATCTGGCAGGTGCTTCCGCTCGGCCCCACCGGCTACGGCGACAGCCCGTATCAGTGTTTCTCGGCCTTTGCCGGGAATCCGCTGCTCATCCACGTGCCCGAGCCGGCGCGCCCGCACGTTGGGCACGACGTTGGGCACGACGTGGCGCCCGAGTCGGGGCACGTGTGCAACTTTACCGCCGTGATCCCGGCCAAACGCGCGCGCCTCGATGCGTGGCTCGCCACGATGCCGCTCGACGATGCGGTGCATCGCTTCGTGCGCGAGCAGGCGTCGTGGCTGCCCGACTACGCGCTGTTCATGGCCCTCAAGGACGCGCACGGCGGCGCGTCATGGACCACCTGGGAACGCGGCGCCGCACAGCGTGACCCTGACGCGTTACGCACCTGGCGCGAGACGCTGCGACCGAACATCGAGCGTTGCTACAAAGAGCAGTATGTGTTTTTCGACCAGTTTCAGGCACTGCGCACGGCCTGCACCGCGCACCACATTCAGCTCATGGGCGACGTGCCGATCTACGTCGCCCATGACTCGGCCGACGTGTGGGCGAATCGCTCGCTGTTTGCGTTGAACGACGACGGGGCGCTCCTCGTGCAGGCGGGCGTGCCGCCCGACTATTTCAGCGAAACGGGTCAGCTCTGGGGCAATCCGCTGTACGACTGGGACGCGATGTCGAACGAGGGTTATCGCTGGTGGATCGATCGCATGCGCGCGTCACTGGCCATGTTCGATGTGGTGCGCCTCGACCACTTCCGCGGCTTCGAAGCCTTCTGGGTAGTCCCCGCCGCGGACACCACCGCCGTGAACGGTCGGTGGGTGCCGGGGCCGGGCGCGGCCCTCTTCACGGCGCTCACGGCGGCGTTGGGGCCGATGCCGATCGTGGCCGAAAACCTCGGCTTGATTACCCCCGCAGTGGAAGCACTACGCGCGCAATTCGGATACCCGGGTATGGCGATTCTGCAATTCGCCTTCAACGATCCGGCGTCCGAGTTCCTTCCGCATCGCTACGCACGGGAGCTCGTGGTGTACACGGGCACGCACGACAACAACACCACAGTCGGCTGGTGGAATTCGTCCGGCGCCGGTGATTCCACGCGCGCGCCGGACGAGGTGGAGCAGGAGCAGGCGTTCGCGCGAACGTATCTCGATACCGATGGCCACGAGATCCACTGGGCCATGATGCGCGCGGCCTTCGCGTCGGTGGCGAATACGGCACTCGTCCCGTTGCAGGATGTGCTGGGACTGGGCAGCGACACGCGGATGAATCTCCCCGGTCGTCAGGCCGGCAACTGGAGCTTCCGCTTCACGTGGGACCAACTGTCCGCATCACTCACCGCGCGCGTGCGCGAACTCGCAGACACGTACGACCGCTAGAGGGGACGCGCGCCGCCGGGCACGTGCTCCTCATCGACTTCGCCGGCCGGTGGCGGCTCGTAGGCGTAGGTCAGCACCATCGATACGATCCAACCGATTACCGTCCAGCCCAGCAGCAGGTTGATCGCGGTAATCTTCCAGCGCCGTGAACTGCCCCGCTTCCAGGCCAGCATCGACGGCAGGATATACACGCCGAAGCAAGCGATGACCATCACGACGCCCTTCGGGAAACCGCCACCGGTGTAGGCACCGGTGAAGTCGGCGGGGGGCTGGAGCGATTGGAGGAGCAAGGCGGGCACCATGTCTCAAATATAGGCACTCCACCCGCGCATTTCTGTTCGTTGACCGGTCCGGGGCCGTACGTGCGCGTTCGCCACCGCTAGAACTGCTGGCCGCCACGTCCGCTGAAGCATGGATTGACCACCGTGTTGTAAATCGAGCCGAAGGTGTAACTCATGCCCAGTTGCACGAAGAAGCGGTAGTTCGTGGCGAGCGCCTGCTGGCGCGCAATGACTTGATTGTCCGACAGCGCGCCACGCCGCAGATAGAGCTGATCGTTCACGCGGGAGTAGTTTCCGCCCACGTTGATGGCCAATCCCTTGGCAATGCGCAAGTCGGTAAACCCGCTAATACCGTAGCTGTTGTAGCTCACGTCGTGCAGATACTGCGAACCGTACAACGACATGGTCACCGATCCCCACGGCTGTCGCGCGTTCCATGCCACCGTGAGATTGTGCACCGGACGCGTCTCCGTGGTGCGATCGCAGATGGTCACCTCCTGATAGCGCATCGACGCGATGCCGACGGCGTAGAACGCTGTGAGCTGACGGCGCGTGAATTCCTTGTACGGAAACACGTTGTACTCGATGGCTGGCGTGACGCGCAGGTTGAGATCGTAGTTGTTATAGTCGGAGAACTGCGAGCTGGCCGTCGTTGCGCTGGATAGTGGTGAACGTCTTGCCGTCGCCGAGCTCGAAGCGGCTCTGATCGTAGCCGAGATTGGCGCTCAGGTTCACCTTCAACGATTGCGTGACGCGATTGGCACTGATCGTCGAGAATCCGTTCACGAACGACTGCCGCTTCTCCCCATTGCCGAATCCGTTCACCGACACGCGATAGACCCAGAAATTCCATGGGTCTTGCACCGACTGTGGGCTGGCCGCGGCGGTCGTGGGCGCCGCGTAGTTCAGCGTGAGGCGCGAAGCGAGTGGCGTGCGCGCGGCATAGGGCCCCAGCAGCCGCGAAAAGGTGCGCGCCAGCTGTCGGCGCACCACATCGTCGGCGTCGTTCGGCGCCACGAACACCACGGCAGTGTCGGCGCGGCCACGATTCGTCGACTGCCCGATGGCCGTGATCGTGTACTCCGACCCGCCCGAACCGGTGCGCAAGGAGGTGACGAGCAACAGCACGTCCGACACCAGTCGATCGCGAACGAAATTCACCCACCGCATTTGATCGCGAAAGAAATCGTAATCGCAGCGACTGCTCTGGCAGTCGAGGTACACGCGAACGGCGCCGGCCTGCGAGGTATCCGGTGCGCTGGCCGAGACCGGCGGCCTGCGCGGTGCCGCGGGCTGCGCCTGTGCCAGTCCGGGCACAGTCGCCACGAGCAGAAATAGCAGCAAAGGCGCAGCGACTCGTATTGCAAGGCGGGAAAAGGGGGCGAGACAAGCGGAGACGCCGTGACTTTCGGTCGTCCCGACGCCATCATCATACAGACAGCCTCAGGTACACAAATCGTTGACACGGTGTTCCCCCTCCCTCCCTTCCTCACAAACTCCGCCATGAGCAGCGACCGTCGCATTTTCCTGAAAACAGCCGGACTCAGCGCCGCGGCGCTGGCGACAGCGTCCTCTGTGCTTCACGCCGCTGAGCCCACCGCGCTGCCGCTCAATACGGTCGCCGAGGAGCTGGAGGCTTGGGGACAGGCGCAGCAAGAAACGTGGGACGTTTCGTGGGCCCAGCGGGTCACCGGCAAACACAAGGCCATGTTTGACGTGCCGGAGATCGAGGGCGGCGTTGGCATTTTCCGCGCAGGGATCTGGGGTCAGCAATACACCGACGTGCTGAAACTCGCTCCGGGCGACCTGAGCACCGTCATCGTGATCCGGCACGCCGCGATCCCGCTGGCCATGACGTCCGAATTCTGGGCCACGTACGGGCTCGGCAAGTCGCTCAAGATCAAGGATGACAAGGGGAAGAAGTGGACGATGGTGAATCCCATGCTGTCCACGCCTTCCACCGACCCGAAGGCGTCGTCGTCCAACTACCTGCTCGACAAGCAGATCGCCAAGGGGGCCATCGCCCTCGGCTGCAACCTCGCCTTCCGTCAGATGGTGTCGATCGTGGCGAAGCAGGACAAGCTGTCGCCGGCCGACGCGCGCACGAAAGCGAAGACGTTCCTGGTGCCCGGCCTGATCATGCAGCCGTCGGGGATTTTTGCGAACGTGATGGCGGCGGAAGCCGGGTGCGCATTCGTGAATGCGGTGTGACTGGCGCTTGGGCGACTCTGAATTGAAAACTTGAAACTGAAAACTCCGAACTGAAAACTCCCTAGGGAGCAGGAGGGAGGGTATCAGGGAAGAGGAGGCAGGAACCACGCGCGGTTCACCTGCTTCCTGCCCCC
>CAMBRJ010000168.1 GCA_945870175.1 Gemmatimonas phototrophica | reverse complement strand
TCGGCGCAGTGGGTCGGTATGAACCTCTGGGCGGTCACGCCGGCCATCGTGGATGCCTGCCGTCGCGTGCCCAGGTCGTCACGCGGTGAGTTTGAGTTGCCGGAGGCGGTCGGGCTCGCCCTGCGTGAAGGGGTGCCGGTACGCGCGGTTCAACTCAGTGCGCCGGTGCTCGATCTCTCACGTCGCACCGACATTGCCCGCGTCGTGGAGCGGCTCTCGTCGGTCGATCCGCACCCATGACGCTCGACGCCTTTCCGCCGCTCGGCGAACTTTTCGTGCGTCGTCCGTTCGACGGTGTCGGCTTCTCGCCGCTGGTCGCGAACGCCTACCGCGTGCTGCTCCGCGACGCACATCAGGCGCTCGACGACGCCCATGTGCCGTCGGACGGCCGTCGGGTGTGGATCCTGCCCGGGCGCATCGAAGTGCTGGGCAAGCATGTGGACTACGCCGGCGGCCGCTCGCTGCTCTGCACGGTGGAGCGCGGTATCGTGCTGGTGGCTCGTCGGCGCGACGATCGCGTGGCGGTGCTGCGCGATGCGCGGCGCCGTGAGACGGTTTCGATTGCCTTCGATGCGCCCGCCCGCAGTGCGTTGCCGTGGGCGGTGTACCCGCGCACGGTCCTTCGGCGCCTCATCGCGAACTTCGGAAGCGCTGTACACGGGGCCGACATCGCCTTGGCGAGCAATCTGCCACCGGCCGCCGGGGTCTCGAGTTCGAGTGCGCTCACGGTCGGCCTCACGCTCGCGTTCTCGGCGTTGTCCGAGCTTGCCGCGCTGCCGGCGTGGCGCACCACGATCACCGATCGCGCGGCGTTGGCCGGCTATATCGGCGCCCTGGAGAACGGCACTGACTTCGGTTTGTTGGCCGGCGAGCGCGGGGTGGGGACGCTGGGGGGCGCGCAGGATCAGACGGCGATTCTGTGCAGTGAACCGGAGCGCCTGGAGATGTTCCGCTGGGCGCCGGTCACGTTAGAGCGCTCGGTGCCCTGGCCGTCGGAGTACGCGTTCGTGATCGGCGTGAGCGGCGTAGTGGCGGCGAAAACCGGTGCGGCCAAGGAGCGCTACAATCGCGCGGCGCGCACGGCGCACCGGCTCGTGGATTCGTGGAATCTTCACGGCGGTGCGCGCGCACACACGCCGGCTCGCACACTGCGCGAGGCCTTCGAGGCGTCGTCCCATGGACCCGTCACGCAAGTGCCATCGGTGCTGATCGATGCCGCGCGGGCTGGCGCCGACCACGAGTTCACCGCCAATCATCTCATCGCGCGACTCGAGCAGTTCTTCGACGAGACATTCGTGATCGTGCCGCACGCGGCCGATGCGATGGCCAACGGCGACGTGAACCAGTTCGGAGCCTTGGTCGATCGTTCACAGGGCGGTGCCGAGCGGGCGCTCGAGAATCAGGTTGCCGAAACGGTGCATCTCGCGCGCTATGCGCGCGACCTCGGCGCACACGCGGCCAGCGCCTTCGGCGCGGGATTCGGCGGGAGTGTGTGGGCGATGGTGCCGGCGAGCGACGCCGAGCGCTTTGCCTCGCGGTGGCGGGATCGGTATCTGCGCACGCATGCCGCAGCGTCGCATCGCGCCCTCTTCTTTAGCACGCGTCCGAGTGCCCCGGCCTTTGAAGTGGTGGGCGACACCATGCGCGCCGACGCATAACCGACTGCGCCGGGGCGCGGCTCAGCGCGCCAGTCGTTCGGCGGTGCCCAGTGCCACAACCAGACGGATGGCCCGCTCGAGTCCGATGTCGCCGTCGGTGTCATCGTACCATTCGTTGGCCGTATGGGCAGCGCTGCCGGTACCACCCGCGCCGATGGCGATGGCGGGGATGCCGCGCGACAGCGGGACGTTGGCATCGGTGGATGCCGACGCCGATTGCGGTTCGCGTCCCACGGCGCGCGTGGCCGACGCGGCGGCCAGCACGAGCGGATGCTGGTCGTCGATCATGCCGGCGGGCCGGTCGCCGAGCGTCGTGATGGTGCACTGCAACGCCTGCGCCGGTTGCTGATGCGAGGCGTCGCGTACGGCACGCATGACGATGCGCTCCACCTCGTCGCTCATCGTGCGGAGTCGGGTTGGATCGCGCGAGCGCATGTCGAGGTCGATCCAGGCCTGCGTCGGTATGCCGGTGAGATGCTCACCACCATGCATGCGCGTGACAGCGACCACGCCGAGCGGACGGGAGGCGTCGGCCAGACGGGCGATCGCCGCAATACAGGCGCCGGCCGCATGCACCGGGTTGGGCGTGAGGGCGTTGGCCCAGCTATGACCACCGACGCCGGTGAAGGTGATGCGCCACCGACGTGATCCCACCGCGTGGTGCACGATGGTGCAGTCGCCAGGGCCGTCGATGGCGACCGCGGCCACTGGCATGAGGCCGCGCGCCGCGGCATCGTCGAACCACTGTGTCGCCCCACGGAGATTGCCTTCGCCTTCTTCGCCGACGGTGAGGACGAGTTCGATCGGCCGATGCAGTCGCGCGCGCACCGCTGGCTGCTGCAGCACGCGCGCCAGCACCGACATCGCCGCCAATCCGCGTCCGTTGTCGCCGATACCGGGACAGTAGATGCGAGTCCCATCCCGTCGAACCACCAGCGGCTCGTCGGCGTGGAACACGGTGTCGAGGTGGGCAAGACACACTACCGGCTCTGGCGCGGGGCGTGCCACGGACATGGCGGGTGTCACCCGTGTCATCACGTTCCCGACGCCGTCCCTCGTGACGACATGGCCGCAGTGGCGCCAGTCCTGTTGCAGCCGCGCCGCCCGTTCGCTTTCGTTCCCGGTGGGTGCCGCGGTGCGGGCGATCGCCACCTGCTGCTCGAGAATCCACGCGCGCTGGGCTCGCCAGGTCGCCAGCAGCGGGGTCAGCCAGTTCTTTCCGGAGTCCGTGGTGGTCATCGCATGAGCTCCATCCCGTCGAAGTACGCAGCGACGCCGACGGCGCGCTGGATGCCGACGCGCAATGTGATGGCACTCGCCGCCGTGAGTTTCCTCACCGATGCGTCGAGCGAAATCATCGCGCCGCTGCTGCCGCTGTTTCTGGTGGGCACGTTGGGCGCGACGGTCAGCATGGTGGGCGTGATCGAGGGAAGCGCCGAGGCCGTGGCCTCGCTACTCAAACTGGCCAGTGGATGGTGGTCGGATCGGGTATCCCGCCGCAAGCCGCTGATCGTGGCCGGTTACGCGATGGCGTCGCTGGTGCGCCCGTTGGTGGCGATCGCCCAGACGGCGACACAGGTGCTGGCGATCCGTCTGGTGGATCGCGTGGGGAAGGGCCTTCGCGGGGCACCGCGTGACGCCTTGCTGGCGGCGTCCACACCGCCCGAATTCCGCGGACGAGCATTCGGCTTTCACCGGGCGGCGGATCACGCCGGCGCGATGGTCGGTCCGCTGATCGCGCTGGCGTGTCTGCAGTGGCTCGGCATGCCGGTGCGCCACGTGTTCTGGGTGGCGGCGATTCCGGGCGCGTTGGCGGTGATGGTGGCGATTGCCTTCGTGCGTGAGCAACGCGTTCCGCCGGTCGCCGCGCCCATCGTCGCCGCGCCCATCGTTACCGCGCCCATCGTCGCCGCGCCCATCGTCGCCGCGCCGACGACGCCGGCCGTCACGGCCGGTCCGGGCGCCGCGTTGCCGAGATCCTTCTGGCTCACGATGCTGCCGATTCTGGTGTTCACGCTGGGCAACTCCACCGACGCCTTCCTGCTCCTTCGGGCGTCGCAGCTCGGGGTGCCGACCGCGCTGATCCCGCTGGTGTGGGTGCTCCTGCACCTCGTGAAAAGTGCGTCCAGCACGCCGGCCGGCGCGTTATCCGATCGCGTGGGGCGTCGACCGCTGATCGTGGCCGGCTGGGTGCTCTACGCAGCGGTCTACGCCGGTTTCTCGCTGGCGGCCGATGCCTGGCATGCGTGGGCGTTGTTTGGCGTGTACGGCGTCGTGTTCGGCCTCACCGAAGGCGCCGAGAAAGCGCTGGTGGCCGATCTCGTGCCGGCCCGTCGACGCGGCACGGCCTTCGGCTGGTATCAGGCGACCGTTGGCGTGGCGGCGTTGCCGGCCAGCATCGCGTTCGGCGTGGTGTGGGACCGGTATGGATCGCCGGCGGCGTTCGCGATGGGGGCGGCCCTGGCCGTCGGGGCCGCCGTGATCATGTCGCTGGTGGTCCTGACCCCACCGGAGGCCTAGCTCCCCGTGCTCAGCAGCAGCGCGAGCCGGGTTGCTTGTACCGGTCCACAAGGCGCTGCTGCTCAAAGGCGCGGGCGTCCAGCGGCGTACAGCCGGGATGCTTGCGTTGCATATGGGCCAGATACGTCTCGTAATCCGGCGCGCCGATGATCCGATGCACCGTCGCGATCCAACGACGCATCGTGACTTTCCACGGCGTGGTGTTCGCTGCCTGTGTCATGGCGTTGACGAAGTGAGGCGCCGCGGTGACACGAGAGTGACGTCTGTCATGCTGGCTCGTAGAGGGTGTGAGCGTTCGACCTCGGGTCGGTCGGCTCGCGGCCTGTTCGTAAGGTCGTTCGTGACCCGCCTTTTTGCGAGAGCCAGAGTTCTGCCCATGTCCCTGCCGACGCCGATGACGGCGAATCGTCTGCTGATCCTGTCCCTGTTGATGGTCTCGGGCGCGGTGGTCTCGGCAACGGCAGCGAGTGTGTTCGCGGCGGGTGACGCGGCTCGGCGGCTGCCGCCGGGGTCTCGGGTGTCTGGGCGGATCGATCCGCTCACGCCCGCCCGCCTCGCGGAGGCGGCCGATCCGGCGCAGCCTCCCGCGAACCGCGTGCAGTTGCTCGACGCGATCACGGTGGGCGCCTGCTTTAGCACCCGTGAAATGATCTTCGGCGCATCGCGGACTCGACACGCGGCGCTCGATCGCGCCCTCGACGCCATGACCGGCATGCCGAACGCGCCGGCCCTGCGCCAACAGCTCCACCGGCGACTCGACGCCTTCACCGACGGACCAACGGTGTCCGAGCCGGTGTCCGCCTCCCTTGATGCCTCCGGCGTCGCCATGCTGCGCTGGCTCCTGCCCCGCATCATCGAAGCGCGCGTCGACTACTGCCGAACGCTGCGCTGATCATCGGTCGGACAGCACACAGGGGGCCACGGCATCTGCCGTCGCCCCCTGTGTTTTTCACCCGCGATGCCGCACCAGCGAGCGGGCCTTACGCGTCCACGAGCTGCGTGCGCACGTACGGCGTCTCGCTCGACACCGGTGCCTGACTGCCGGTCATCACCTTGACCCACTCGATGATCGACGCGGTCAGAATCACGACCACCGACACGAGGAAGAAGGCGGCCACGGCCGCATCGAGACGATCGTTGAAGATCATGCGCTGCGCGGCCTCGAGCGTCTTGATGTTCGCCGGCAGCGTGCCGGCCGCAATCTGCCCTTCGATCAGGCGCGCGTGCGACAGGAAGCCGAGCTTCGGATCGCTGGAGAAGATCTTGAGCAGGCCGGCCGTCGAGGTGACGATCACGAGCCACACCAGCGGGATGATGGTGACGAACGCGTACTTCGCCTTGCCCATCTTCACGATCACGGTCGTGCCGACGCACAGCGCGACCGTGGCCAGCAGCTGATTCGAGATACCGAACAGCGGCCAGAGCGAGTTGATACCGCCCAGTGGATCGGTGACGCCTTGATACAGGAAGTATCCCCACATCGAGACGAACAGGGCGGAACAGAGCACGACGGCCGGATACCAAGACACTCGGCCTAGCGGCTTGTACACCTGACCGAGCAGATCCTGCAGCATGAAGCGCCCCACGCGCGTGCCGGCATCGAGCGTGGTCAAAATGAACAGCGCTTCGAACATGATGGCGAAGTGATACCAGAGCGACATGGCCGCTTCGCCGCCCAAGGCCCGGGAGAACAGATGCGCCATGCCGACCGCCAGACTGGGCGCGCCGCCCGTGCGGGAGAGCAACGAGTTCTCGCCAACCTGGCGGGCCAGTGTCTCGAGATCCGCGGCGGAGATCGTCTTGAACAACGCCCAGCCGTTGATCGTGTCGGCCGCACTCATGGCGGTTGTTCCGATCACGGCCGCCGGCGAGTTGATCGCAAAGTAGATGCCCGGGGTGAGCACGCAGGCCGCAATCAGCGCCATCGTGGCCACCAGCGATTCGGTCAGCATTGAGCCGTAACCGATCAGGCGGGCATCCGGTTCACGACGCAGCAGCTTCGGCGTGGTGCCCGACGAGATCAACGCGTGGAAGCCGGAGATCGCGCCACACGCAATGGTCACGAACACGAACGGAAAGAGCTTGCCGGAGAACACCGGGCCCGTGCCGTCGATGAACTTCGTAACCGCCGGCATCTCCATGTCCGGCATCACCACGATGATGCCGACACCGAGTGCCAGCACCACGCCGATCTTGACGAACGCCGACAGATAGTCACGGGGCGCCAGCAGCATCCACACCGGAAGCACCGAGGCGAAGAAGCCGTACACCATGATCGACAGCGACAGCGTCACGCCGCTGAGCGTGAACACCGGCGCCCACGTGGCCGACTCCGATACCCACTTGCCCGCGTACAACGAGAGGAACAACAGCACCAGGCCGCCCGCCGTCGCTTCCAGCACGCGACCGGGACGGATCCAGCGCAGATAGATCCCCATCAGCATGGCGATCGGAATCGACAAGCCGATCGTGACCGTGCCCCACGGGCTGTCGCGCAGCGCGTTCACCACGACCAGCGCCAGCACCGAGATCAGGATGATCATGATGCCGAGAATGGAGACGAGCGCCGTAGCGCCGGCCACCGTGCCGATCTCTTCCTTGGCCATCT
>CAMBRJ010000167.1 GCA_945870175.1 Gemmatimonas phototrophica | reverse complement strand
TGGGGGCCTGGAGCGGGGCGCTGCGTCAGGCCCAGCGCTGGCTCGTCACCCGTCGCGGCGTGTCAGGCTGGCTCGTGAGGGAGACGATGACCGGGGTCGTCGCCACCATCGTCACCGCACCGCTCATCGCGTGGACCTTCGGTCGCGTGAGCGTGCTCGCGCCGGTCACGAACATCCTGGCCGGGCCGATTGTCGCGTTTCTGCAGCCCGCGTTGTTTCTGGCGCTGCTGGCCGGCCCGCTGGATTCGATGGCACAGGTGATCGCCGACGCCAGCGCGCTCCCCATCGCGCTGCTCGATCGGATCGCCGCGGCGGCCGCCGCGATGCCGTTTGCCGTTGTGCAGGTCGCGCCCACGCTGCCCACCGCCATCGGCGCGGGACTCGCCGCGGTGGCGGTGGTGCGGGCCACGGCCGCGCGCCGCATCGCCCCGTGGCTGCGAATGGCCGCCGTGGCGCTGGTCGCGGCGCTTTGGCTCCCTACCGTTAGCGGGGGACCGGGCGTGCTCGAAGTGCACATGATCGATGTGGGGCAGGGTGACGCGTTCGCGCTCCGAACGCCGCGTGGCCGGTGGGTGCTCATCGACGCCGGGCCGTCATGGGACGGCGGTGACGCCGGTCGCCGCGCGGTCGTTCCCTACGTGCAGCGTCGTGGGGGGGCGGTGGCGCTGATGGTCCTCTCGCACGCCCCTGAGGATCACGTGGGTGGGGCGGCGAGCGTCATTCGCGCGCTGGCGCCACGGCAGTGGTGGGAGCCGGCGTTCGTGACGTCGAGTTCGGGGTATCGCCGCGCGTTGACGGCGCTCCGTGAAAGCGGCCAGCTCTGGCGCCGCGTGTATCCCGGACAACGCTGGCAACTCGACGGCGTGTCGATCGACGTGCTGGCGCCCGATTCCAGCTGGACGGCGGCGCAGCACGACGCCAACGAGACCTCCGTCGTCCTCCGCGTCGGGTACGGCCGTCGACGCTTCCTCTTCATGGGCGACGCGGAAGGCGACGAGGAAGCGTGGCTATTGGAGCGACTCCCCGCCGAGGCGCTCCAGGCCGACGTGCTGAAGTTGGGGCATCACGGCAGCCGAACCAGCTCCGGGGCGGCGTTCGTGCGTGCCGTCAACCCGCTCGTGGGCTTGGTGTCGGTGGGCGCCGGCAACCGCTATCGGCACCCGTCGCCGGAAGTCCTCGAGCGCTTCGCGGCTCGACAGGTGCCGCTGCTACGCTCCGACCGCGAAGGCTCGGTCGTGCTCTCCACCAACGGCCAGTGGCTCGAGGCCGTCGCCCATGGCGACCGGTGGCGCATTCCCGAGCGCTCCGCCATTGGGCGTCCCTAGCACGGCGCGGCTCTTGCCGGAGCTTGCCCACGTAGGCCAGTTTCCACGAGCGGCGCGTGCTTCACTCGTCTTATCTGCGTCGTGCTCCATTCCTCCCCGGATACGGGAGAACCTCTGCTGCTGCGCTCCTGCGCGCCCGTCTCCCCCCAGGAGTAGAACCGTGGTCAGGCATACTGCGACGTCCGTCGTCACGATCGAACGTTTCATCATCGAGCAGGAACGCATGTTCCCCGAGGCCACCGGCGAATTATCCGGCATCCTCTACGACATGGCCCTGGCCGGCAAGATGATTGCGAACAAGGTGCGAAGCGCCGGACTCGTGGACATTCTTGGCGCCACCAGCGACGTCAATGTGCAGGGCGAGGTGCAGCAGAAGCTCGATGTGATTTCGAACGAGATCATCGTCAAGGCGTTCGATCACGGTGGCCGGTTGTGTGCCATGGCCTCCGAAGAGGAGCCGGACATCATCCACATCCCCGAAGGGTTCCGAGCCGGCAAGTATGTGCTGCTGTTCGATCCCCTCGACGGGTCGTCCAACATCGACGTGAACGTGCCGGTGGGGACCATCTTCTCGGTGTACCAGAAGATCACTCGCGGCGCGCGTGGCGAGATGGAAGACATGCTCCAGCCGGGGCGCCGTCAGGTGGCCGCGGGCTATGTGATCTATGGGTCGAGCACGATGCTCGTGTACACCACGGGACAGGGCGTTCACGGCTTCACGCTCGATCCCTCCATCGGGGAATTCCTGCTGTCGCATCCCAACATCCGGATTCCGACGCGCGCACGCTATCTGTCGGTGAACGATGCGTATGAACAGGACTGGCCGGAGCAAACGCGAGCGCTCATGCGGCGCTATCGCGGGCTGGACGGGCAGCGGGCGCCGCTGAACGTGCGCTATGTGGGCTCGCTCGTGGCCGACTTCCATCGCAACCTGCTGGGCGGCGGCGTGTTCTGCTATCCCGCCAACGCGAAAGCGCCGAAGGGCAAGCTGCGTCTGCTCTACGAGGCGAATCCGTTGGCCTTCATCGCCGAGCAGGCGGGCGGTCTGGCCACGGACGGGTATGGCCGCATTCTCGATGTGCAGCCCACCGAGCTGCACGAACGGACCCCGCTCTACCTCGGCAGCAAAGCCGAAGTGGAAGCGGTCGCCGAGTTCCCACTGCCGCCGTACGTCGCACCAGGAGTTCCTGAACGGCGTGCCACCCGATCGACGACGCCGGCTCCGACCGACGCGTCCTGATCGCTACATTGGGGGGATGAGCGAGCGACTCTCCCCCTCCGGTATTCCCATCCCTGGCGTCGTCCGTCCCGACGACGTCCACGTGGATTACGCGCGTGATCTGGCCGATCCCGGTCAGTTCCCCTACACGCGCGGCGTGCAGCCCACGATGTACCGCGGTCGTCTCTGGACGATGCGCCAGTACGCGGGTTTCGGCACGGCGCGCTCGACCAACGAGCGCTTCCGGTTGTTGCTGGAAGCGGGGCAGACCGGTCTCTCGGTCGCCTTCGATTTGCCCACGCAAATGGGCATCGACTCCGACTCGCCGCGCGCGAGTGGGGAAGTGGGCCGCGTCGGCGTCGCCATCGATACCGTCGACGACATGCACGTGCTCCTCGACGGCATTCCGCTCGACAAAGTGTCGTCGTCGATGACGATCAATTCGACGGCGTCGACGTTGCTCGCGATGTACATCGTCGTCGCGGAAGAACGCGGCATCGCGCGCTCGGCGCTGTCGGGCACCGTGCAGAACGACATCCTCAAGGAATACATCGCGCGCGGCACGTACATCTATCCGCCCGATCCGTCGCTCGCGCTCACCGCCGAGATGTTCCGCTTCTGCGCGGCCGACGTACCGCAGTGGAATCCGATTTCCATCTCGGGCTACCACATTCGCGAAGCCGGCGCCACGGCGGTGCAGGAAGTCGCGTTTACCTTCGCCGACGCGATCGCCTATGTCCAGCAGGCCGTCGACACCGGACTCGTCGTCGACGCGTTCGCACCGCGCCTGTCGTTCTTCTTCGCGGCGCACAGCGATCTGTTTGAGGAAGTCGCCAAGTTTCGCGCCGCGCGGCGGTTGTGGGCGCGCATTATGCGCGATCGTTTCGGCGCCAATGACGCCAGCTGCAAGCTGCGATTTCACACGCAAACCGGCGGTGTCACGCTCACCGCGCAGCAGCCGCTCAACAATGTGGTGCGCGTTACGGTGCAGGCGCTGGCCGCCACGCTCGGTGGCACGCAGTCGCTGCATACCAATGGCTACGACGAAGCGTTGGCCTTGCCCACCGCCCAAGCGGCCACGCTCGCGCTCCGCACGCAGCAGATCGTGGGCTACGAGTCTGGCGTCGCGCAAACCGCCGACCCACTCGCCGGCAGCTGGTACGTCGAGCAGCTCACCGACGCCGTCGAAGCGCGCGCTCTCGAGTTGCTCGGGAAGGTCGATGCGCTCGGCGGCGCGGCGGCGGCCATTCGTGCCGGATTCTTCCAGGAAGAAATCGGACGCAGCGCGTACGAGTATCAGCTGCGCGTGGAAGCCGGTGAAACCGTGGTGGTCGGCGTGAACAAGTTCAGCGACGGACAGGATCCGCCAATCATCCCTTCGCCGGATTTCAGCGCGCTGGAAATGGGACAGGTTGCGGGATTGAAACAGGTCAAGGCGTCACGGGACAACGCGGCCGTGCTGGCGGCATTGCAGGCCATCGCCGACATCGCGCCCGAGTATCTGCCGGCGCACGTCGGTGCGCGCGCGCCGCTCATGCCGCGCATCATCGATGCCGTGCGGTTGCGGGCCTCGGTCGGCGAGATCGCCGATACGCTTGAAAAGGTGTGGGGGCGGTACCAACCAAGTATGTGAGCTCTAAAAGCAAGAGCCAGAACACGGATGACACAGATCATACAGAACCAACACGGATAAACAAATAAATCGCTGTTTGCTTATCCGTGTTGTTGTCGGCGTAATCGGTGCGATCCGTGTTCTGGTTGTTGCTGTTGCTTTTCGCTGTTGCTGTTCCCGGAGCCGTATGCGTTACGGCGTCACCACCGTCGCCTCCGGCTCGATCTTGGCCGTGACGAACCGCCGGGTGTGCGATACGTTCATACCGATGACGCCAATGAGATGGATCCTGCTGAGCCCCGCGATCATGAGGCTCGTTTCGAGCCCCTGTGAGACACGGAGTGACCAAGTGACGTGGCCCATGAGGCGTACCCATGGCTGATACACCGCGGCCGCTGCCGGTGGTGCGGGCTATGATCGACGCGCTCGATCGCGACTTGTTGCAGATCATGGCCAAGCGCATGGCGCTGGTGGCGGAAGTCGCCGCTTACAAACGCCTGCATGGTCTCAAGATTCGCGATGCGAGTCGCGAGCGCGAGTTGCTGCGCGATCGACATGAGCACGCGACGGAACTCGGCCTGCCCAGCGAGGAGATTGAGTCGATCTTTCGGTTGCTCATGCGATCGAGTCGTGATCATCAAGCCGCCCTCCGGGCCGAAGTCCCGATGGACGCCGCGTCGTACACCATTGCGATCATCGGTGGCCACGGGCGCATCGGTCGCGTCATGGCGCGCCTCTTCGGCGACTTGGGCCATCGCCTGCTCCTGGTCGACACCGACACCGCGCTGCGCGCCGAGGAAGCGGCGTCGGTGGCCGATGTCGTCGTGATCAGCGTGCCGATCGACGTCACCGACGCCGTGATTCGTGCCGTTGGTCCGCACGTGCGCGAGGACGCCCTGCTCATGGACGTCACGAGCGTCAAGGAAGCGCCCCTGCAGGCCATGCTTGAGGCCACCGCCGCCAGCGTCGTCGGCACCCACCCCATGTTCGGGCCCAGCGTGCACACGCTGCAAGGCCAGCGCGTGGTGATCTGCCGTGGGCGAGGCGACGCGTGGGCCGATTGGGCGGCGCAGTCGTTCGCCGCCCGTGGTCTCGTGATTACCGAAGCGACGGCCACACAGCACGATCGGGCCATGTCGGTGGTGCAGGTGCTCACCCACTTTCAGACGCAGGTGCAGGGACTCACGCTCAGTCGCCTCGGGTTGCCATTGGCGGAGACGCTGCCGTTCACGTCACCGGCCTACTTACTGGAGCTGTACGTCGCTGCCCGACATTTCGCGCAGGACGCCGCGCTGTACGGCGCGATCGAAATGCGAAATCCGCGCACGGCTGACATCACCTCGGCCTTTGCACAATCGGTGCAGGATATCGCCGGCATTCTCGCTCGCGGCGATCAGGCGGCCTTCTCCCGACTCTTCACCGACGTGCGCGAGTTCTTCGGCGACTTCACCGCCGAAGCACTCGAGCAGTCCAGCTTTCTCATCGATCGCATCGTGGAGCGCGCCTGATGTCCGAACTCGTGGTGTCACAGGGTGTCATCGAACAGATCTGGCTCAAGCGCGCCAAGCGCGGCCCCATGGATCCGGTGGCATCCGCCCGTGTGCGCACGCAACGTGGACTCGTGGGCAACGCCAATCAGGGCGGCCGGCGGCAGATCACGCTGATCGAGGCCGAACGGTGGGCCGAGCATCTGGCGGCCGTCGGCCGTGACGACGATCCGACATTGGGCCCGATCCGGAGGCGCGCCAACGTGCTCGTTCGTGGCATCCCGCTGGTGAACGCACGCGGGCGCGTGCTGCGCATCGGTGCAGTGCGCGTGCAGATCGCCGGCGAAACGAAGCCGTGTCACCAAATGGACGAGGTCTTTCCAGGGCTGCAGGCCGTCATGAAGCCGGCGTGGGGCGGCGGCGCGTTCGCGATGATCCTTGACGACGGCGAGATCGCCGTGGGTGATCCGATCAGCTGGGATGAATCGTCGGAACCGCCGTCGCTCTTCGATCACGTGCCGGCATGAAGGCGACGATCCGGGCACGGCTTACCCGCCTACCGCCCGTCCGCTGGTTCCTGGCGATCGAGGACGGCGTGTTCCGTGTGGCCGGCGAAGCCGAGTATCGGCTCGGGATGCGCGTGGTGGTGCTCTTCGGTCCGGTGCTTACCGGGATCTTCGTCTTCACGACTGGCGCCACTCGAACACGCGCCCTCTTGGCCATCATCGGCGTCGCGGTGCTACTCTTCACCGCGATGTTGGTTATCGAAGGCGTGCGAGCGGACCGTGCCACCACTCGGCGACCGCCAACCCCACGTCCGTTCGCTCCACCGCAGCCGCCTCGGCGCCCACCCGCGCGCCGTCCGTAGTCTCCGCGCAATCGTAAGGGAGTCTTCCATGCCCCGCCGCACGACCTTTCGCTGGATGGCGCTCAGCGCCGCACTCGTCGGCAACAGCGCCGTCCTCTTCGCCCTCGCCCGGCCGCTGACCGACTACGCCGCCACGCTGATCGGCAAGGACGGCCGCAAGGCGCAGGGTACGGCGACCGTCACGCCCACCAAGGACGGCACCGGGACCGAGATCGCCGTTACGCTGGCCGACGACACGCCGGGGGCCACGCGCCCGTGGCACATCCACAGCGGGACCTGTGAG
>CAMBRJ010000166.1 GCA_945870175.1 Gemmatimonas phototrophica | reverse complement strand
TCCCCGGCGGCGACGGCGACTACCTGGTCACCGTGACCGCGCTCGGCTACGGCGTGAAGCGGTTTGAACTGAAGCGCGGTGCCGACGAAGACATTCTCATTGCCGACGCCAAGCTGTCGAGGGTCGGCGCCGTGCTCGACGCGGTGAAGGTGACCGCTGCGCGTGAGAAGGTGTCGCGCAACGACGTGCAGCCGGATGTCGGCGGCACGGAGCGGGTGATTCAGAACAACAGTGCGCTGCCGCCCGACCAGATGGGGGATCTCGCGGCGATGGCCGCGACGCTGCCCGGTGTGCAGCTGGTGCCCGGTCAGGACGGCGGTGCCAACGGCTTCTCGGTGCTTGGACTCGGCGCCGACCAGAACAACACCACGCTCAACGGCATGATGTTCGGCGGCGCCGGATTGCCGCGCGATGCAAGTGTCCTCAGCTCCCTCATCACGTCGCCGTACGACGTGTCGCGCGGTGGATTCTCCGGTGGTCAGTTCAGCTTGCGTACGCGCCCCGGTTCGAATTTTATTGGCCGAGGGCTGAGCTTCGTGGGCGATGCCCCTCCGATGCAGTGGAGCGATGCGGCCGCGCGCGCGAATGGGCAGGAGTACACCAATGGCTCATTGGGCGGATCGGTGTCGGGCCCGCTGATTTTCGACAAGGCGTTCTACAACGTGTCGTTTCAGCTGGGTCGTCGCAGCAACGACCTGCAGACGCTGCTGAACACGTCGAGCACCGGATTGCAGGCGTCGGGCGTGGCGGCCGATTCCGTGCAGCGCCTGGTGGGCATTCTGCAAAACGCGAAGGTGCCGATCCGCTACAGCGGACTGCCCTCCAGCCGGCTTGGCGATCAAGGCTCGGTGTTCGGTGCGATCGACTTCACGCCGCCGTCCAGCACCAGTGGCGCGGCGTACAACCTCACGTTCAATGGCAGCTGGAACAACCAGAATCCCGCGTCGCCGCTGAGCACCGGGCTGCCGACCACCAGTGGTGAGCGCACGTCGACCAGCGGCGGCCTGCAGGGTCGCCACAGCGGCTACATCATGCTGCGCGGCATCGGCATTCTCACCGAGACATCGGGCGGCATCAGCGCATCACAGAACGACGGCTCGCCGTACATGGATCTGCCGGGCGGGCGCGTGCGGGTGAACTCGAATTTCGGCGACGGCACAAACGGCGTGCAAAGTCTCGCCTTCGGCGGCAATCAGTTTCTGGGCACATCGCAGACGTCACACAGCCTGTCGGCCATGAACACGCTGTCGTGGTTCAGCGCCAACAACAAGCACCGGCTCAAGCTGGGCACCGAAGTGCGGCGCGATGGCTCGTCGCAGGATCAGACGGTGAATCGACTGGGCACGTTCGCCTACAACTCGCTGGGTGACCTGCAGGCGGGCATCCCGATCTCGTTCACGCGCACGCTGGCACCGCGCGAGCGCAATTCCAGCATGATGGTGGGCGCGATCTCGCTCGGCGATTCGTACCGCCGCACCAATCGCCTGCAGTTCCAGTACGGCGTGCGGGTGGACGCCAACCAGTACCTCGATGCACCGGCGCGAAACACCGAGGTGGAGCGTCTGCTTGGTGTACGCAACGATCTCGTGCCCAATGGTGTGTTCGTGAGCCCGCGCGCGGGCTTCTCGTGGCAGTACGGCACGGGTCCGCAGATCGGCGCGTTCGATGGCGCCTTTCGTGGCCCACGCGCGGTGGTGCGTGGCGGTGTCGGCGTGTTTCAGAACACGCCGCAGGCCACGCTGGTCGGTTCGGCCATCGACAATACCGGGCTGGCCAGCGCGATTCAGCAGCTCGCCTGCGTGGGGCCCGCCACACCGATTCCCGATTGGAACGCGTACGGCAATCCCGCACGCATTCCGACGCGCTGTGCCGACGGCAGCACGGGCACCGTGTTCTCCAACGGCGCCCCGAACGTGACGTTCTTCGCGAAAGACTATGCTGCGCCCAGCAGCCTGCGGTCGAACTTGAGCTGGTCGGGGCCGGTGCTGTGGAATCACTTCAATGCCAGCCTCGACGCGACGTACTCGCGCAACACGCGCCAGTCGAGCTTCGTGGATCGCAACTTCGCCGGACTGCAGCGTTTTACGCTGGACAACGAGGCCGGTCGTCCGGTGTACGTGCTGCCCAGCAGCATCGTGCCGCTCACCGGTGCCATCGCCGCCGGCGACGGCCGCGTGGCACCGCCGTTTCAGCGCGTGACGGAACAGCGCAGCGATCTCAACTCGCAGAGCGCGCAAGGCAGTGTACGCCTGTCGCCGGTGAAGTTCAGCACGAACTTCAGCTGGAGCATGAGCTACACGTACTCGAACGTCCGCGAGCAGTTCCGCGGCTTCACGAGCACGGCCGGTGATCCGCTGGCGGTCAACTGGTCACGCTCGACATTCGATTCGCGCCATCAGCTTTCCTACAACCTGAGTTACAACGCCTTCGACTTCATCCGCCTGGGTTGGTTCGGCCAGTTCCGTTCGGGCACGCCGTTCACACCCACAATCGGGGGCGACGTGAATGGCGACGGCTTCGGCAACGATCGCGCGTTCATCTTCAATCCGGCGTCGAGCGAGGCGGCTACGGCAGCGGGCATGCAGGCGCTGCTGACCAACGGTTCACGGGTGGCCCGCGAGTGCCTGTCGTCGCAGCTCGGTGCCGTGGCGGCGCGCAATAGCTGTCAGGGCCCGTGGGTGAGCTCCGCCAACCTGTCGGTCTCGTTCAACCCGATCAAGCTGCGCCTGCCGCAGCGCGCCAACCTCTCGTTCAACGTATCCAATCCACTCGGCGCCGCCGACCTGATGCTGCACGGCGAGAACAACCTGCGTGGCTGGGGACAGCAGCCGTTCCTCGATCAGTCGCTGCTGTACGTGCGCGGCTTCAATCCGGCCAGCAAGCGCTACACGTACGAAGTGAACCAACGTTTCGGCGCCACCAACCCGCAGTTCAACAGCTTCCGCACGCCGGTCACGATCACGGCGCAGTTGCGCTACGACATCGGCCCCACCCGCGAGCGTCAGCTGCTCACGCAGTCGCTCGACCGCGGCCGTCGCACCAAGGGCACGAAGGCGGGCGAAGCGATGATCAAGGCGCAGTTCGGCAACGGCGGCGTACCGAATCCGCTGGCCACGATTCTGCGCGATCAGGACACGCTCAAACTGTCGTCCGATCAGGCCGACAGTCTGGCGACGATGAACCGACGCTACACGGTGCGCTTGGATTCCATCTGGGCACCGATCTCGAAGCGGTTCGCCGACCTCCCCGAGCGGTACGATCACGACGACATTTACGCGAAGTACGTGACGGCGCGTGAAGCGAGCATCGACATCCTGCGCACGTACGCACCGGCGGTGAAGGCGCTGCTCACCGACGTGCAGCGTCGCAAGCTGCCGCCGTTCGTGGCCAGTGCGCTCGACGATCGCTACCTCAAGTCTATCCGTTCGGCTACATCGGGTGGTGGCGGCGGCATGATGATTCCCGGCGGCGGCGCGATGATCATGGGTGGCGGCCTCAGTGGTGGCGCACAAACTATCATTATGCGCCAGTGAGTTCATCCACCGCTTCGCACGCTGTTCTTTCTTGGTTCAACCTCACCTACGGTACCGCATTCATGACTCGATCTCGCGCTGCACTGCTCACCCTGATGACGCTGGCGATGGCGCCGGCGCTTGGCGCGCAGTCGCGTCCCCCCATCCGGCCGCTCGGTGCGGTGCACGCCACCACCACCGATTCACTGGGCATGGTGAACAACGTGCGGGCGCTGCCCGGCGGCCGATTGCTCATCAACGATGCCACCAGCCGTCGCGTGCTGCTGGTAGACTCGACGTTCCACACGATCAGCATCGTGGCCGACTCCACGAGCAGCACCGCCAACGCATATGGCCCGCGCTCGGGGAGTCTGATCGCATTTCGTGGTGACTCCACGCTGTTCGTCGACGCGGCGTCGCTGTCGATGCTGGTGATCGACCCGGCGGGCAAGATCGGCCGCGTGATGTCGGTGCCGCGCTCGCAGGATGCAATGATGCTGGCCGCTGGCGGGCTCGGTACCGGCGCGTACTACAGCAACGGCTATCTGGTGTACCGCGGCATGCCGGGGTTCCGCATGCAGATGGGACCGACCGGCGCGCCCACGATGCCGTCGGTGGCCGATACCATGGCGATCGTGCGGGTGAATCTGCAGTCGCGGGCGGTGGACACGGTGGGATTCATCAAGATCCCGAAAACAAACACCAACATGACGCGCAGCGACGACGGGAAGGTCAGCATTTCGATCGAAGTGAATCCGTTGCCAGTCGTCGATGACTGGGTCGTCACCTCGGCCGGCGATGTGGCGCTGATCCGCGGCAAGGATTATCACATCGACTGGATGTCACCCGATGGCACGCATCGGGCGTCGCCCAAGATGGCGTTCGACTGGAAGCGTCTCTCCGACGAGCAGAAGGTGGCGCTGATCGATTCGGTGAAGGCCATCCGTGATCGCGCAGCGGCGGCGAATCCGGGACAGGGCAATGCGATGGCGGCGGCATTCGGTGCCGCGCTCGGCACCGGTGGCGCGGCTGGTGGTGCGGCTGGTGGTGCGGCTGGTGGCGCGGCGCCGACGATGGTGATGCGCTTCGAAACCCGCGGCGGTGCCGGTGGCCCGCCGGGCGGCGGTGCCGCCCCGCAGATCATGGCGCCGCAGATCAACTACGTATCGCCCACTGAGCTCCCCGATTATCAGCCGGCGTTCTTCGCCACGGCCGCGAAGGCCGACGACGATGGCAACATCTGGGTGCGCACGATTCCCACGAAGCCGACACCCGGTGGCGCGGTGTACGACGTGATCAACGCCAAGGGCGAGGTGGTGGATCGGGTGCAGATCCCGGAGAACCGCACCATCGTGGGCTTCGGCCGGGGTGGCGTGGTGATTCTTGCGTCGCAAGACGGCATGACGACGAAGTTGGAGCGGGCGCGGGCCAGGTAGGTGTCCGCTAGGCTGTCAACTGCGACTACAACTGCAAAAGCAAAAGCCAGAACACGGATCGCGCGGACATCACAGAAAAAACACCGATAAGCAAACGGCGCTGTTTGCTTATCCGTGTTTTTTCCGTTCAATCGGTGTAGTCCGTGTTCTGGCTGTTCAGGCCTTTAAGGCAGGTCGAGCTGTTCGGGTTTACCGGTCCTCGAGCACCACGGCACGCTCGGCGCTGCGGCACAGCCGTTCGTCGCTGCGACAGAAGCTGGTGCGCAGCGTGCCGCGGATAGGCAGCGCGGAACGCGCGATGGTGACCGAAGCGGGCTCCACGAAATAGGCGCTGTCTTCGGTCACCGTGGGCGCGCGCAGCAAAAACCGGCGACCGTCCCCGGCATCGAGTACGGGGGGCAGCAGCGCATTCACGCGGGCCCCCGGCTCCACCGAGATCGTCAGGCGCACGGAGTCTGTGCCGAAGGCGAGATCGAGATCCGGCGGCACGACATCCCGCAACTCTTTCGACAGCTGCGGCAGCGGCGGAAGCACCGACACGATCGGCGTACCGGTCGGCGGCGGCGGCGGCACACGATCACCGGCACAGGCGGCCAGACCGATAGCGGTCAGGGCGAGCAGACTGTGCCGGCGGGTGGAGCGAAGAATCGACATGCCTTTAAGCTAGCGCGTTCAGTTCCCGGCGGGGCGACGCGGCGGCGCGGGCAACGTGCCCTTGTTCGCCGTGGCCTTGTCGATCGCTTCGATCGTGACCTTCGTGCGGAACTCCACGATCTGCTTCGCCCACACCGTCGCCTTCTTGCGGTCGGCGAGCGAGACGCCGTTGATCGTCAGCATCTTCGCCTTCGCCCGTTCATCGTAGCGAATCGACTTCGGATCGTCGATGAACATGTTGAGCGAGATCTCCGCATCATCGTGCAGCCCTTCGGCGACCGTCTGATTCACGCCGAACTGCTCCATGTGCTTCGACACGCTGGCGTAGTCGTAGTACTCCTGGATGTGCGCCACGATCGGCGAGCCCTGCCAGATTTTTGTCACAGAATCCGCGACCCACCGCTGTCCCGACTGATTGCCGCCGCTGTCGCCGATCAGAATGATGCGAGTGAAGCCGTGCGCCTTCAGGCTGTGCACCAGATCCGTGAGCACCATGCGGAACGTTTCTTCGCGCATGCTGATGGTACCGGGCGACGCCATGTGTCCGCTGGCCGGACTGATGTTGCCTTCGGGCACGAACTTCACGATCGGCGCGCACAGGGCATTGCCCAGCTTCCGCGCAATCGCTTCGCAGTTGGTATGCAGTACATAGTTGTGCTTGCCCGTGACCAACCACGGACCGTTCGGCTCCATACCGCCGGTGGCGATGATCGCAGTGGTTTTTCCGGCCTTCATGGCATCGCGCACGTCCATCCAGGTCATCTCTTCCATCCACACCGTGTTGGGCGCGGGGAGCGGATTCACGGCGTCTACGCAGTTGTAGGGATTCGCGGTGCAGGTACCGCCACCGCGGTTGCGGGGATCACGCTGCGCCGCGTTCGGCGGGCCGCCTTGGGCGCTGACGGTGCCGCTGAGCACCGTGGACGCCACGGCGCTGGCCAGCGCCGCACCCAGAATCGATACGCGGAGCGAGTCGCGGAGCCATCGCGAGGCGCGATGGGGGGCGGGCGGGAGAATGCCTCGGGTCATGGCAGGGCCTCGGAACGGTTGAACGGTGGAAGTACTCGGGGGGTCATACACAGGCGGATGCGGGACGATGCCGCCGAAAACGCAACTTCGCCAGAGCGGAGAGCGCGTCGAATGCGTATAGTTTCGAAGGGCGCGTGAAAGACGCGTCCCCGATTGACTCCCACCTCCCGGACACCATGGCCCTCCCTGTC
>CAMBRJ010000165.1 GCA_945870175.1 Gemmatimonas phototrophica | reverse complement strand
TCGAGAAGGATCGTGCGTCGCGTCCGCCGCAGAGCGCGGCCGCCACCATGCGTGGCCTCATGGCGCATCCACGCGCCGTCCTCACGGTGGTTGGTCTGACCGCCGGCGGAACGGTCGCGTTTTACACGTTCACGACGTACGCGCAGAAGTTCCTGGTGAACACCGCCGGCTTCAGCAAGAGCGACGCCACGTATATCAACGCGATCTCACTGCTCATCTACATGCTACTGCAGCCCGCCATCGGCGCCCTCTCCGACCGCATCGGTCGCCGGCCGGTGCTCACAGCCTTCGGCGTGCTCGGCACTCTCGGCACGATTCCGCTGCTCACCGCCCTCGAAGGGGCGCGCACGATTCCGCAGGCGCTCTCGCTGCTGGTCCTCGCCCTCATTGCGGTGAGCGGCTACACCGCCATCAATGCGGTCGTGAAGGCTGAGCTCTTCCCCACCAGCATCCGCGCCTTGGGCGTCGGCTTTCCGTACGCCGTGGCGGTATCGGTGTTCGGTGGCACGGCGGAATACTTCGCGCTGTGGTTCAAGAACATGGGCCACGAGCGCTGGTTCTACTGGTACGTCACCGGCTGCATTCTCGCGTCGCTGGTCGTGTATGCCACCATGCCCGAAACGCGCGACAACACCCACATGGACGAGTAGGCTGGGTTCACACCGCGACTACGGGCGCCACAGCACGTCCGTACTCGCGTTGCCGACCTTGTCGATCGCGTTGACCACGACACCGTCCGTACCAACCGACGGTACATCGGCGGTCAGCGCCGCCGCCCGCTGCAAACGCTGCGACCACGTGCCGTTGGTGCGCCAGCGAATCAGATACCACGACAGCGGCTCGCTCGTGACGGGCGTAATCGACACGCGGAGCACCGCCCCGAGAGACGTCACGCCAATCGTCGGGGGCGGCGGGGCCGTCGCATCGAGCCAATCGGTGGCGGGCGGCAACGCACGCGCCGCGAACACGCCGCTGGACAGCAGCGATCGCAGTCCGCCACGATCGTTCAGCACCACCGTGGTGTTGTAGAGCAACGACCCGGTTGAACCACCGGCCGCGGCGTTCTGCCCGCGGGTGAGTTGCACCTGTGCTGGAATCTCGGCCGCCGTGTAGGCGCTCGTGCTACCGTCGCTCACACGATACGCCGCCAAGCCGGGCCACAGATGCCGTCGCATGGTGTTCTGCTGTCCCCACCACGAGAGAAGCGCCCCGAAGCTTTGGCCGGTCGAGGCGATCGACCAGTACAGCTGCGGCGCGAAGTAGTCCACCCACCCGCGCTGGAGCCACGTGCGCGAGTCGGCGTAGATCGACGCATACGCATCGAGCCCCACGATGCCCGCCGGACTGCCCGGACGCCAAATACCGAATGGACTGATGCCCACGCGCGCCGTCGGCGATACCAGGTGCGCCTCGCGGTACAACCGCTCGACGAACCGATTTACGTTGTCGCGACGCCAGTCGGCTCGCCCCAGCACGCCCCCGCCGCGTTGGTAGCCGGCGTAGGTGGCACTGTCGGGGAAATCGAGTCCGGCGCACCTCGAGTCGGGATAGGGATAGAAGAAGTCGTCGAGATGCACCGCGTCCACGTCGTACCGACGCAGCACATCGGTGATCACGGCAATTGCCTGATCCTGCACTGCCGCTGCGCCGGGATCGAACCACAGTTGCGTACAGTACTTTCGCGTGAGCTCGGGGCGACGCACAGCGAAGTGCGTACTCGCCAGCCGCAGCGTGTCACTCAAATTCGCCGCGCGAAACGGATTGAACCAGGCGTGCACTTCGATGCCTCGCAGCCGAGCCTGCGTGATGGCGTACGCCAGCGGATCGTACCCCGGGTCGACGCCCTGCGTACCCGTCAGCGAACGCGACCACGGCTCAAGCGTGGACGGGAACAGGGCGTCGCCAGCGGCGCGCACCTGCAGCACGATGGCGTTCAGCCCGGCCTGCTCGGCCGCGTCGAGGATCAGGGAGAACTCGGTCTGCTGCTGCGCCACGGTGAGACCGCTGCGTGACGGCCAGTCGATGTTCGCCACGGTGGCAATCCACATCCCCCGAAATTCGCGCGCCACGGCCGGCACGGTGAAGGCAACCGGGGGCGGTGGAGGCGGTGCGACCGGCTCGGTAGGGGACTCCACTGCCGAGCACGCACCGAGCAGCGCCGCGGCGATGGCCGCCGTCAACACACGTGGAGTAGCCTTGATCCATTGCATGCCGTAGCTTCGCGCAATCCCCACCAATCCGGTAGCATCAGCGGATCGCGCTCATCGACTGTCCCCTAGACACGCCTCGTCATGTCCCGTGCGTCTCATCCGTTGCGGCGCTGTGCCCTCGCCCTCGCAGCGGTTGTCCTGGCCACTACGCCGCTCAGTGCGCAGCGTGCTCCGCGCGCCGCGAAGCCGCTCCGCCACGGATTCGCCGTCGATCGGCTGGCGCGTATCGACTCCATGCTCGACGCCGCCGTCGCGCGGGATGAAATCGCCGGCGCGGTCGCCCTCGTGTTGCGCGACGATCAGGTGGTGTACGAACGAGCGGTCGGCTGGAGCGATCGCGAAGCGCAGCGACGCATGACACCCGATGCGGTATTCCGCATCGCCTCACAGACCAAGGCGCTCACCAGCACCGCCGTGCTCATGCTGCTCGAAGAAGGGCGGCTCACGCTGGCCACGCCGGTCAGCCGATTCCTGCCCTCGTTCGCACGCACCACGGTCCTCACGAGAACCGACACGGGCGTTGCCATCGTCCCCGCTCGGCGTGCGATCACGATTCGCGATCTGCTCACGCACACCGCCGGTATTTCCTACGGCATGGACGCGTCGGTGCGTGCCCGGTACGAACCGATGGGGCTCGGACCCGCCGCCGGCTTCGGCTGGTACACGGCCGACAAGACGGAGCCGGTGTGCGCTACCATGGACAAACTCGGCACGCTGCCCTTCGTCGCGCAGCCGGGCGAGGCGTGGGTGTATGGCTACAACACCGACATCCTCGGATGCATCGTAGAGCGCGCGTCGGGCATGCCACTCGACACGTTTTTACGCACGCGCATCACGCAGCCGCTCGGCATGCGAGACACGCACTTTTTCCTGCCAGTCGCCCAGCGTGCTCGTCTCGTCACCGTGTACGCCAACGACTCAGGCCGTGTACGCCGCGCGCCCGACGGTGCCCGCGGCCAAGGACACTATGTCGACGGGCCACGCGTCAGCTTTGCCGGTGGAGCGGGACTCGTGTCGACGGCCCGTGACTACGCGCGCTTCCTGCAGATGATCGCCCACGGCGGCCGGTGGAACGGCCAGCAGTACCTCGCCCCGCACACCGTGGCCCTGATGACCACCAATCAGGTGGGCACGCTGCACGGCACCACCCTCGGCTTCGGACTCGGCTTCGAAACCACCGAGCGCTATGGCGCCACCGGCTCGTCATCGGTCCGCACCTTCGGCTGGGGCGGCGCCTACGGATCGAACTACAAGGTTGATCCCGCCGAGGGACTTGTCATCGTGTTCATGATCAATCAGCTGCCGAGTGGCACCGACGTGGTCGGCCGATTCCAGACCATGCTGTACAGTGCGCTCGTCGACGCGCGCGCGATGCGGTAACGGCACGTCGCCCTCGCTACCATGCAGATCGGGATCGACCTCGGCGGGACCAAGATCGAAGGCATCGCGCTTGACCACGCGGGGGAGGAACTCGCGCGCCAGCGCGTGCCGACGCCGCGGGCCTATGCGGAGACCATCGCGGCCATCGTCTCGCTGGTAAGCCGCCTGGAGGCCGTGACCCGACAGCGCGGAACGGTCGGCGTCGGCATTCCCGGCGCCGTGATACCGGATACTGGCCTCGTCAAGAACGCCAACTCCGTGTGGCTGATCGGTCAGCCCCTCGGTGCCGACCTCGCCGCGCAACTTGGGCGCGACGTGCGGCTCGACAATGATGCGAACTGCTTCGCCCTCTCCGAGGCGAGTGATGGCGCCGCGGCCGGTGCCGAGGTGGTGTTCGGGGTCATCATGGGGACCGGCGTGGGCGGCGGCATCGTGGTGCGCGGACGCGGCCTCGTGGGGCGCAATCTCATTGCCGGCGAGTGGGGGCATAATCCCCTGCCATGGCCGCGCTACGACGAGTTGCCTGGCCCCCTGTGCTACTGCGGCCAACATGGCTGCATCGAGAGCTGGATTTCGGGGCCGGCCGTAGCGGCCGATCATGCCCGCGTCACCGGGCAGTCAGTCGCGACGCCTGATATCATCGCGGCGGCGGAAGCGGGAGACGTCGCGGCGCTGGCCACGCGGGCGCGGTTGATCGACCGGGCCGCGCGCAGTCTCGCCACCGTGATCAATCTGCTCGACCCCGATGTCATCGTACTTGGCGGCGGATTATCGAACGTCCCGCGAATCGCCGAGGATATCACCACGCAGCTGCCGGCGTGGGTGTTTTCCACCGACGTCCGCACGCCGATCGTGCGCCATCGGCATGGAGATTCGAGCGGCGTGCGTGGCGCGGCGTGGTTGTGGCCCGCGTCTTAGCGACGCTCGTCACCCTCGTGGTGCTGGCCGGCGCGCTCTGGGCGACGCGCCGTGTGCTGCACAGCTACGCGCGGCGCGCCGGTCGGCGCACCCTGATGCGCGCACGGGTGCGGATCGACCGCTACAAACTCACGCGCAAGGCGTACGTGATCGACGCGTTGCTGGCTGACGAGGCAATCGCCGACGCCGTTCGCAGGCATGTCGCCGAGTCGGACGAGAGCGATGCGGAGTCGTGGCGGCGCGTACGGCGCTACCTCGATGAAATCGTGCCGTTCTTCAACATTCTCGCGTACTACCGCCTCGGCTACTGGGTCAGTCGCGCCGCGCTCGGTCTGTTTTACAAGGTGTCGGTGGAGTACGAACGCCCCGACCCGTTCCGCGGCGTGCCGCGCAACTCGGTCGTGATTTACCTCATGAACCATCGCTCCAACGCCGATTACGTGCTGGTGGCGTATGTGATGATGGGGGCGGTCTCGATTTCGTATGCCGTCGGCGAGTGGGCGCGCGCGTTTCCGTTAGAAGTGCTCTTCAAGAGTTTCGGGTCGTATTTCATCCGTCGCCGCTATCGCGAGCCGTTGTACCACGCGGTGCTGCAGGCATACGTGCAGCTCATCACGCGCAACAGCGTCACGCAGGGGATCTTTCCCGAAGGCGGCCTGACGCGCGACGGCGCGCTGCGTCCCGCCAAGATCGGACTGCTCGACTACGCGCTGGGTGTGGCGCGCGATCCGGACGTGCGGGCGCGGATGTACGTGGTGCCGGTCGGCATCAACTACGATCGCGTGCTCGAAGATCGCACACTGCTGCGAGAGCTTGAGACCAAACGGCAGGTACCCTCGCGTGATCGTGTCGCCCAGGCGGTCGAGGTGGGACGGTTCCTGCTCTGGAACGTTGGCCGCCTCGTGACGCGCCGCTGGCGCCGGTACGGGCGGGCGGCGGTCACGATCGGAACGCCCGTGTCGGTCGACGCCTGGCTCTCCGGGCTCGAGGCGCAGGGGGTGTCGCTCTTCGAGGCGCCGCGGACCGAGCGCCTGCCGCTCGTGCAGCACTTTTGTGATGACGTGCTGAACCGCATCGGCGCCATCATTCCCGTCACGCCGGTTCCGCTGGCCTGTGCCGCGCTGGCGAGCTTCGACGCCGACTACGTGACGCGGGCGGCCCTGCTGGAGCGGATGCAGGCCATGCGGGAGGTCCTCGCGGAGTTCAATGCTCGGGTCCTGCAGGCCGACCGGGACATCGCGGAGACCTTCGACCGGGCCTACCGGATGCTTCGGATGCGGCGCGTGATCGCCCGGGCCGGCGACGGGTTCCTGATACTGCCCACCGGACGCCCGCTCATCACCTATTACGCGAACAGCATCGTTCACTTGCTGGGACCCTTCGCCGAGGGGATGCGGGCCCGAGATGCCCTGCCGTTGCACGACTGGGAGCGAGACGCGCTTGTCCACAGTCCGGTCGCGGGATAGCATATGAGCGTGAGCAGATGTCACCGCAGGTGGCCTATCGTATAACGGTTATTACCCCGGCCTTTGAAGCCGGTGATCTCGGTTCGATTCCGAGTGGGCCTATTGTACCCAGTTCGCGTCGTGCAGGACTTGAAGCAGCCGTTGGTTCGGCTAGCTTGAAGGGCTGGCCTCAAAGTCGATCAGGGACGGAGCCGCCGCGCCTCAATAAGAGGTACCGGCGACACTCCGCCCCATTTGTACTGGTTCCGTACCAACACCCTTCACACAGGTCGAGACCTCCGGATGACTCCGTCTTTGGACGCACCGTCCCCGTTGCCACGCGGCTTCAAGATCCTCTCCGGCACGGCGAATGAGCCGCTGGCGGAAGAGATCGCGAAGACGCTCGGCACCGAGCTGTGTAAAGTGACCTGTACGCGTTTCGCCGACGGAGAGGTGTTCGTGCGCATCGACGAGAACATCCGTGGGGCGGACGTGTACGTGGTCCAACCCACGAATCCGCCGGGCGAAAATGTGCTCGAGCTGCTGCTGCTCATCGACGCGGCGCGCCGTGCCTCGGCCTCCCGCGTGACCGCCGTGCTCCCCTACACGGGATACGCCCGGCAGGACCGCAAGGATCAACCGCGCGTGGCGATCGGCGCCAAGCTCATGGCCAACCTCATCGAGACCGCCGGCGCCGACCGCGTGCTGGGCCTCGATTTTCACGCGCACCAGCTGCAAGGGTTCTTCGACGTGCCCGTCGATCACCTGTATGCCGCGCCGGTGTTCACGAATTATTTCCGCAAGAAGGGGCTCAAGGACCTGTGCGTCGTGGCCCCCGACGTCGGATCGGCGAAGATGGCGCGTGGCTTTGCCAAGCGTCTCGACGCCACGTTC
>CAMBRJ010000164.1 GCA_945870175.1 Gemmatimonas phototrophica | reverse complement strand
TGTCGGCGCGGGCGGCTTCGGTACGAAAGAGCGTCCACCAGGGCATGCGGGCGCGGGCATCGCGTCGGCTCTCGAGTCGTGGGCGCCAATGGGCGAGCCATCGGGTGGTGGCGGGCGGCAGCGTGCGCAACGGGAGGCCATCCGTGCCGTGTGTCCACAGGATGCGCAGTTCATCACCACTGGCTGGAGACCCGGCGATCGGCGCGCGCGCGGTGATGCCTTCACCACGCAATGCGGGACGCAACAGTCGCCGTTCGATGATGGCCGATCGTGGCACCGACAGGGCGCCGGGTGCGGGATTGTCGGACGCCACGACCGTGGCGGAATCGTCGTCGTGTTCGCGGGCGTGCACGAGAAAGGCCGCGTTACAGCCGCACTTCACCCCCAGCAGGGGACGACCGATCCGCGAGTCGCCAAGCGCCGGGCCGGCGGTACGCAAGCGCTCGAAGGCCGCGTGCGCTGGTGGCGGGAGGAGGATCCACGGCGCGGCGGTGTCGCCGTCGAGGGCGAGTCGGGCGGAAGGGATTGGGAAGTGTCGCTCGCCATGCATCGTAGAGACCGTGACTTGGATGTCGGCGGATGCGGCAGCCGGCCTGTGCATGAGCGCATCGGCGCGCGGGTGGGTGCGCGCGACCAGCAACGACGGGTAGGTGGCCGCGTCGAAGAGCGCGGGAGCGTCGCTCCAGTCGCGAATCGTGCGAATCGTGGCGAGGTGCGCGATGGTGCGGCGGATGCCGCCGCCAGAGAGGGTGCGCCACAGTTTGGCCGGTACCAGCAGCGCGAGGGTGCCGCCGGGGGCGAGCAGTTCGAGGCTGCGTTCGATAAAGGCCACAGCCAGATCCGGCTGCGACGCGAAGCCGACACCGGCGCCGGCGCGGGCGGCACCAGCGTGCCAGGTGGCGGCGCGCATGCTGCGGAACTCGCGGCGCAGCTGTTCGCGCTCGCGCTGAGCGAGGGCGTGTGGTCGCACCCACGGAGGATTGCCGATGAGCAGATCGAAGCCACCGGCGGCGGCTACGTCGGCGAAGTAGGTGACGAATCGGAACGGCAGCGCGCCGCCGTCGGCGAGGTGCGCGCGCGCCGTCGACAGTTCGCGGCATTGCCCGCGCAGCGCGTCGAGACGCGCGACATCGGCGCGGCTCGGTGTGCGACGTTGACCGAACAAGTCGCGCGCGCGGAGCGTGCTGAGAAGGGCGGCGCGCTCCGCACGCAGCGCATCGCGTTGTGTGGAGAGGGCGGCCATCGCGCGGTGCCGTTCTTCGCGCTGGAGGGCGAGGGCGATGGATTGTTTGCGCGGGCCGGTGGCGCGGGTGTAGCGCTCGCGCAGCACGGTCAGGGTGCGGGCGCTGGGCGGAGCGAATCGGAAATTGCCGCCGGCCAGCGAGTCGCCGACGCGGATGTGATGATCCAGATTGGGCAGTGGCGGCACGCGGGTGATGTCGGTTTCCGCGCATTCGATGACCACCGACAACCAGAGACGCAATTCGCAGAGCCAGACGGCGACCGGATTGCGGTCGACACCGAAGATGCTGTGCGTGAGGAGCTGTCGTCGGATATGGTGTACGTCGGGGGCGGTCGGCGTGGGAAGCGTGGCGGACGCCAGCTGCGTGCGTCGCAGCAGGGTGCTGAGTCGTTCGAGCGTATGCACCAGAAAGGCGCCCGAACCGCAGGCCGGGTCGAGAATGCGCAGGCGGTGCAGGGCGTCACGCGTGGCGGGAGCAAGCAGGAGCGGCGTGTTCGTGTCGTCGAGTGCATCGGCGGGGAGATCGGGAAGGGCGGTGAAGAGGGCATCGCGAACGACCTGATCCACAAGGGCGGGGGGCGTGTAGAACGAGCCCGAGCGCCGGCGCTCGTCGGTGGCCATGAGTGATTCGAAGGCGCGACCGAGCATTTCGGGATCGACCGCCGCTTCCGACCAACTGGCGGAGTCTTCGTGCGCCGTGAAGCGATGCCGGTCGAGCACCGAGCCCACGAGATGGGCGATCGCGTCGTCGCTGAAGCGCAGCGTGCGGAGCCGCTTCTCGAGTGGCGTTGGGGAAAACAGCCCGCCGTTGAGAAACGGCACCGCGCCGAACCGACGGGCGGCGGGGGCACGATCACGACGTGGTGTATTGAGCGTGCCGAAGAACAACGGACGCAGCAGCCGCTGATGCAGCTGACCGCCTGCCTCGAGCTGCGCAGTGGTGTGATGCAACAAAAAGTCGAGGCGGTGGTCGAGCCATCCCTTGGCTTCCAGAAACGCCAGAAACAGACACCGACTGGTGCAGAGCAGGGCCAGTTCGCGGCGTTCGGCGGGCAGCGCCGCCTGCGCGGCCGGACCGGTGACGTCCGTCGCAAGCGTGGTGACCGCACGCTCGAGAATGCCATAGAAGCGATTCGAGAGTGCTTCGCGTCGCAGAATGTCGGTGAAGCGCGCGTGACGGAGCAGCGCATCCTGCTCGGTTACGGCGGCGAGGGTGCGGAGGGTGTCGGCGTCGGAGTCGAGTACACGCGTGCGATCGATGCGCAGCGCGGCCACCCGCGGACCGCCGCTGTGCGCGCACACCGTGGCAATGCACAGGGTGCGCTGGCGCGCATCGAGGGTGATCAGGCACCAGTGTCGCGCCGGGGCCTGCTGTAGGAGTGTGGCGGCGAGACGCTTGGTGAGTTCACGCGGATCGGTGGCGCCGGCGAGGTCGGTGGGAGGCGCCAGTTCCGCACAGAGCAATCGCAACGTGCCCGCCCCGCGCACCAGATCGGCGCTGCTCGCCAGCGCGTCGATCTGCAGGCGATCGCGACTATCGACGGAGAGCGCGGTCGGTGTCGCGGTGAAGCCCATGGCCTGGGCGATCGGGCGCAGCGACTGGCGGGAGTCGGCTTGCGTGAGCAGTTGGGCGGCGGCGCGGAGTGTGAGCACGCGGCCACAGTGGGATCACTCGCGCGAAGGTGTGTCACCAGAAGCGCGCCGGCAGGGCCTTCGCAGCGCGTGGCGGTCGGCGCGGCTATCTTGGCTATCGTGGGTATCACCGCCGCGCGCCGTACGGCTCTCTTCTTCCTCATCGCACGTCTCCCCATGCCCGTCTGCTGGCTCAACGGATCTTTCGTCGCGGAACAGGACGCGCACGTGTCCATCTTCGATCGCGGCCTGCTCTTCGGCGACGGCGTCTACGAGGTCGCGGCCGTGTTGAACGGCAAGCTGCTCGATGCCGACCGGCATCTCGTTCGGCTGGGGCGCTCGCTGGCCGCCATCGGTATCCCCAACACACAGCCGGCCGTCGCGTGGCTGAGTGTGATGCAGCAGTTGGCCACCGACAATGGCGTTGCCGAAGGGCTGGTCTACTTACAGGTCACGCGCGGTGTGGCCGAGCGTGATTTTCCGTTCCCGGCCCACGTCACGCCCACGATGTTCGCGTACGCACGACCGAAGCTGCTGCGCACCGATCCGAATGCGTCGGGCGTGCGTCTGCTCACGGTCCCGGACCTGCGGTGGAACCGGTGTGACATCAAGAGCACGAGCATGCTGGCGCAGGTGCTGGCCAAGCAGGCCGCGCGCGCCGGTGGGGCCTTCGAAGCCATGATGCACGAAGACGGCCTCGTCACCGAGGGCGGTTCAAGTAACCTGTGGGTCGTGAACGACGGCGTGGTGCAGACGCGTCCGTTGTCGAGCGACATTCTGGCCGGCATCACGCGCGACGTCGTGCTCGAACTCGCCGATGCGGTCGGTGTACCGGTGCACGAACGCGCCTTCACCGTCGCACAGGCAAAGGCGGCCGACGAGTGTTTCATGAGCAGCGCCACGAGCTTCATCCTGCCGGTCACCACGATCGACGAGCACCGCGTGGGTGCCGGCGCGCCGGGCCCGGTCGCGGCGCGATTGCGCGGTGCCTACCTCGAGCGCGCCGAGCGACTGACGCAGTAGCGCAGTCGGCGCGCTACTGCGAGACGTATCCGCGGTCTTTCCAGCGCACGTTGTTGCCGCGCGCGATCGCCGACAGGCAGATCGCCAGTACGATCGCCCCGCCGAGCGGGGCGAGCAGCGCGCGGCGAATCGGATCACGATTGATCCGGTTCGCTGCGGCGAATGACGTCAATATTGCCGCGCTCGCGGCGGCGCTCCAGAGCAGCAGGGCCGAGCTCACCGGGCCGCCCAGCAGCATCGCGACTACGCACCACGTCAGCGCCACGAACGGCATCAGCACGCCGAGCGGAAACGACAGCAGAAAGAGCGGATACAGTCGCTGGCCGACCGCGCCCCACCACATGGCGTGGCGTCCGCCGGCGTACATGTTTTTGCCCCAGCCTTTCATGAGGCTGGCCAGGCCATCGTACATGCGCGTACTGAGCTGACCGATGCCAAGCGCGAGCGACACGCGATCGCCGCGCGCCTGAATCGCCTGCGCCATCATCACGTCTTCCGCCACGAACCCGCGCACCGGCTCATGTCCGCCGATGGCGTCATACACGCGCCGCGACATCATGAAGCACTGACCGTTGGCCACCACGTCGCGCGGATTGGTGGCCCGCTCGATCGCGTCCGCCCCACCGTACCGCGTGAGAATCAGGGTGAAGACCGATGGCTGGACGGCGCGCTCCCACACCGTGCCCATCTCCTGATGTCCCGCCACCGACAGCAGCTCGGCCCCTCGCCGTTCGCGCATGCGGACCATGCGCCCGACGAGGTCGGGGGCATGACGGGTGTCGGCGTCGGTGAAGAGCAACAGCGATCCCGTGGCATGCACCGCGCCCGACTGACAGGCCCACTGCTTTCCGAACCAGCCAGCCGGCAAGTCCGGGGCGTTCACGATCGTCACCCTGGGGTCGCCGCCGCCGGCCTCGCGCGCCAGATCGCCGGTGCCGTCGGTCGAGTGGTCGTCGACCACGATGAGCTCGAGGTCTGGCCAGGTCGAGGCGCGGATGCTGCGAACGCACGCGGCGATGTGGACCGCCTCGTTGCGCGCGGGGAGCACGATGCTCACGCGCGGTGTCGGGGCGGCGGTGATGCCCGTCACCTCGATGTCGTCGAGGCTGGGCGTGGTCTGGAGCCGCCGGGCCAACACGAGCGGAGCGGCCATCCACGGGGCGGCGGCCAAGGCCGCCGACGCGGCACCCAGCAGCGAGATCGACGGCAAACCTAGGAGAGAACTCGGCATTATCGAAACAAACTCGCCGCTCGGCTCGCTTAACGGCAGCGCGCCGCGCGTATCGTGACGAGTCGGGACCATTCCGTTGCTCCCCCGAGTCAGGACCGATACGTTCAGTTATGGTCGCGGCTGCTGGTACTTTCGATCTTCCCGAGGGTGATCCTCGTGGTACGCCTCGCCCGCGCGCCTTCCGAGTGCCGCCACCGCTGGCCGTCGGCGCCCGGGTCGCGATGATCTCGCCATCCGGACCGCTGCAGGGGCCCCATGAGCTCGAGCGCGCCGTGGCCACTGCGGAGTCGCTGGGGTGGGAGGTGGAGGTCGGCCAGCATGCCCTTCGCCGCACCGGATATTTCGCCGGCGATGATGCGCAGCGCGGCGACGATCTCCTCGCGGCGTTGCACGACGACCGCATCGACGGTATCTGGTGCCTCCGAGGCGGGTACGGCGCCGCGCGGCTCCTTCCCCGTCTCTCGGTCGAACTCCTACAGCGCTTTCCGAAGGCGTTGCTCGGCTATTCCGACATCACGGCCCTCCACGCCGCGTGGCAGCACGCCGGTCTCGTGAGTTACCACGGTCCCACGGCCCGCGCGCCCCTTTCCGATTTTTCGCGCGACTCCCTCGTGCGCGCACTGCAGGCGGGCACCGATAGCTGTGGTGTGGCCCCCGATGCGCGCATCGTGCGCGGGGGGCGCGTTACGGGCCGGCTGGTTGGCGGCAATCTTGCGCTGGTGTCGTCGCTCTGTGGCACGCCGTGGGCCGTCGACTGTCGCGACGCCATCGTGGTGCTCGAAGATGTCGGCGAGGCCACGTACCGTCTCGATCGTATGCTCACGCAATTGCGGCTGGCGGGCGCCCTCGACGGCTGTGTGGGCGTGGCCTTCGGGCACTGTACCGACTGTCCCGACACCACGGAAGACGGCACGCGCACCGTCGAGGCGATCGTGACGGAACTGGCGGACGCGTTACAGGTCCCGACGCTTCACGGAATTCCGGTAGGCCATATTTCTGATCAGTGGACGGTGCCGTTCGGCGCAATGGCGACCTTGGATGCCGACGCCCGCACGTTGTCTGTTCACACCACGGCTGTCTCTCGATTTCACTGACTCACTACCGAGCACGCATATGAAGACCGCACAGCAACTCATCGCCGAAGCGAAGGCGAGCGTCGCCGAAGTCACGGCGCGCGAAGTGCAGGACCGCCTCGCCGCCGGCGAACCGGTGGTGCTCATCGACATCCGTGAACAGAACGAGTGGAACCTCGGCCATGCAGCACCGGCGCAGTACATCGGTCGCGGCGTGCTTGAGAGTCAAATCGAATCACGCGTACCCCGTGACGCGCAGGTCGTGCTCATGTGCGCCAGCGGCAATCGCTCGGCCCTGTCGGCGAGTACGCTGATGGAGATGGGCTACACGAACGTCGCCTCGCTGGCCGGCGGCTTCCGCGATTGGGTCGCCTCCGGTGGCGCGGTGGCCGACTGAGCGATTCAGCGCGCGACCAACGCGTGCAACGGGCACTACAGCACGCCGACGTGTCGCGACTCGCCAGACGTTTGGCGAGCCGCGTCCCCGTCGATGCGTCACCAGCGGCCGAGTCGCGGCTGGCGGCGGTGACCGCCGTACTGCGGGTGGTCGACAGTGCGCCAGAATTGTTATTCATCAAGCGCGCCGAACTGGAGCGTGATCCGTGGAGCGGCCACATGGCGTTCCCTGGTGGCCGCCTCGAACCCGGTGATGCCTCGCTTGAAGTTGCCGCCGTTCGGGAAACGCAGG